>JARIDB010000093.1 GCA_029257045.1 Clostridium sp. | reverse complement strand
ATAAAGAATTAGAAATAGTTACTTTAAATGCTTCAAGAAGTTGTATTATTCTTAATAAGAATATAGAGAAAATCAATGGTTTTATAGATAATCTATTAAATAAAGGAGAAGATAAAATAAATATTGTAGTAATATTAAAAAAAACAGAAATATTATCAAAAGTATTTTACAAGGGAATTAGTACAATAAATGTGGCTACAGCATTAAAAATAAAGAAGAAATTAATAAAAGATAATGATGCTTCTTTTTATTCTCAAATAGAAAATATGGTGAAAAATAAAGATGTAAAAGAAATATTACAAAAGATAAAAAATGGTGGAGATGAACTTTGGGATACTTTTAAGGTTTTTGTAGAAGAAAATTTTGAAAAAGGAAAAACAGCAAAATTAATGCATATCCATAGAAATACTTTAAGTTATAGATTGAACAAAATCGAGGAATTAACAGGACTTTATTTCGATAACTCAATTGATATATTTAGACTTATTAGCGTTTATATTTATTATAATATATATGCTAATTAACAAAATATCCTTTTTGAAATTTATGCAATCTCACAATGAAAACATTTACTTAGGGGATTACAATAAGTATGTAATTATTAATAAATAGAAAGAAGGATTTTAAAATGGATGTTGTTTCAGTATCGGCATTAGGTGCTATAGTTGCACTTATAATTTCAATTACTTTAATTATCAAAAAAGTTCACCCAACATATGCACTAATTTTAGGAGCATTAATAGGAGGATTAATAGGAGGGGTTTCATTAGTTAATACCGTTACATTTATGATGGATGGTGCAAAAGGAATGATTACTGCAATCCTTAGAATTTTAACAGCTGGTGTTTTAGCAGGAGTACTTATACAATCAGGAGCAGCTATAAAAATAGCAGAAACAATAGTTGATAAAATTGGTCAGCAAAGAGCTCTTATGGCACTTGCAATAGCAACTATGTTGTTAACAATGGTTGGAGTATTTGTAGATGTTGCAGTTATAACTGTTTCTCCAATAGCTATAGCAATTGCTAAAAAAGCAGGACTTAGTAAATCAGCAATATTATTAGCTATGATAGGAGGAGGTAAAGCTGGAAATTTAATGTCACCAAATCCAAATGCTATTGTTGCATCAGAAAACTTAAAGGTACCTTTAACAAGTTTAATGATTGCAGGTATAGTGCCAGCAATATTCGGAGTTATAGTAACTTGTGTATTAGCAAAAATGATAAATAAAAAAGGGACAAAACTTGAATCTACAGATAATGAAACAAAAGAAAATAAAGATTTGCCAAGCTTTATATCAGCAATATCAGGTCCTATTATAACTATAGTATTACTTATGTTAAGACCTATTGCTGGAATAGTAATAGATCCATTAATAGCGTTACCAGTAGGTGGTATAATTGGGGCTGTAATAATGGGAAAAGGAAAATATATTTCAGAATATGCAGTTGTTGGACTAAATAAAATGAGTGGAGTTGCAATTCTTTTACTTGGAACAGGAACATTAGCAGGTATAATATCAAATTCACAATTAAAGGAATTAATTATAAATGGTATAGATAAAGTTGGATTACCAAGTATATTATTAGCACCTATAGCAGGTATTTTAATGTCAGCAGCAACGGCTTCAACTACTTCAGGAACAGCAGTCGGAACTTCTGTATTTGGGCCTACAATACTAGAACTTGGAATTAATCCTTTAAATGCAGCGGCTATGGTCCATAGTGGAGCTACAGTACTAGATCATCTTCCACATGGAAGTTTTTTTCATGCAACAGGCGGTAGTGTTAGTTTGGAAATGAAAGATAGACTAAAACTTATACCTTATGAATCTTTAATAGGGTTAGCAATGACAGCAGTATCAACAATATTATTTGGAATAATTTTATAAAACTAAAAGATATTATAGTTAAGCATTAAAGGAGATAAAGAAATGAAATTTGTATTAGCACCAGACTCATTTAAAGAAAGTATAACAGCAAAAGAAGCTTGTGATGTAATGGAAATAGCAATAAAAAAAGTTGTTAAGGATGCAGAATGTATAAAGGTACCAATGGCAGATGGGGGAGAAGGAACTGTAGAAGCTCTAGTTGGAGCAACAGAAGGCAGAATTATAGATATATTTGTAACTCCACCAATAGGAGAAGAAAAAGTAAAAGCAACTTATGGGATATTAGGAAATGGTCAAAAAGCAATAATAGAAATGGCAAGTGCAAGTGGGATACAACTTGTAAAAAGAGAAGAAAGAAACCCATTAATAGCAACAACTTTTGGAACGGGAGAGCTAATACTAGATGCAATAAAAAATGGAGTAAAACATATATTAATTGGAATAGGTGGCAGTGCCACAAATGATGGTGGAGCAGGTATGATACAAGCCCTGGGTGGGAAGCTGTTAGATAAATATGGTAATGAACTTGAATTTGGAGGTTTAGCTTTATCAAGACTTCATAAAATAGATTTAAGTAATCTAGATGAAAGGCTTAATAAAATAACCTTCGAGGTAGCATGCGATGTTACTAATCCATTAATAGGAGAAACAGGAGCTTCAAGAATATTTGGACCTCAAAAAGGTGCAACAGAAGAAATGGTAGATCATTTAGATAAGGCTTTAGAAAACTATGCTAATGTAATAAAAAGGGACCTTGGAAAAGAAGTTACTTATGTTGAAGGTTCAGGGGCAGCAGGTGGCCTTGGAGCAGCACTATTAGCATTCCTTAATGCAAAACTTTTAAGAGGAATAGAATTAATAATTAAGCATACAGATCTAGAAGAAAAAATAAAGGGAGCAGATTTTGTTTTTACTGGTGAAGGAGGAATAGATAGTCAAACTATTTTTGGGAAAACTCCTATGGGAGTTGCAACAGTAGCAAAGAGACAAGGTGTTAAAGCTATTGCTTTTGCAGGTAAAGTAGAAGATGGTTCAGATAATTTATATGATATAGGAATAACCTCTATATTTGGAATATTAAGAGGAGTGACATCATTAGATGAAGCATTAGAAAATGGTGCAAAAAATTTAGAAAAAACAGTAGAAAATGTTGTTAGAATACTGATTTAAAATAATTAGTTATAATGAAAAAAGTGGGTTATAAATAATCTTATACCTATGTCAAGGACATTATAAAAAAGGGTTATGCACAAAAAAGGTGATTTCTGTATTGAATAGGGGTCATCTTTTTTAATTTCTTAATTTCTTAATTTCTTATATTTTAATTATAGAATATAGTTAATAGTGAATTCTGAAAAGTTCAAATTTAATATATGTAATATA
>JARIDB010000129.1 GCA_029257045.1 Clostridium sp. | reverse complement strand
GCACTGGATTCATATTGCGAAACAGTAGATTTTTTCAAGGAATAAGGAACTCCAAATTCTTCTTGAGTTAGACCTGATTCCACTCTTAAAATTTTTAATCTTTTTCCGAGAATATTAGATTCCATGTGGCCTCCTTATGTTTAAATTATTTAAACTTAATTATATTTTAGCATATATAAAATATTAAAAAATAAAGTTTGATAAAATTAAACTTTATTCCTAAAAAACGTTGGTAGTTTGAGTTTACAAAACTAAAATGTAAATATAAGGTTCGAGAAATTCAAACTTAAGCTAAATTATGGAGGATAACAATGAATAGTAAATTATTAATAAAATTTAGAAAATGAAATGGATATTCACAAGAGAAAATGACTTAAGTTCTAGGTTATAAGAGTAAAGCAAGTTACTGCTTAATAGAAGATGGTAAGACTAAAATTCATATAAATTTAGCAGATAGAATTAGTAAAGCTTTAGATTTAAGTAAAGGTGAGATTTTAAAAGTTTTTTAATCTGAGGATAATGGATTAAAAAAATAAATAATTTTAAATAATAATAGCAATATTTATAAATTAAAATACAATCATTACATTATATGCTATGAAAGTTTAAAAGTTTAAAAAAGTATAACATAATATATATTAATATATTGAACAAAGAATAAAAACCAGCTGGGCATTAAAAAAATGTTCTAGCTGGTTTTTTAATATTATTTTTATTTATTGATATTAAATAATATTATTATCTTCAGAATAATCTATTGAATTTACAGGACAAGAAGTTATTGTGTGCTTAAGTTTTTCCATATCTAGTGTTCCTTCGTAAATTTTAATGAAAGCTTTTTTATTTTTCATCTCAAAAAGTTCAGGGTAATGCTTTGTGCATAAAGCGCAACCCATACAGGCATCACTATTAAGAGAAAGCCCACTCTTTTTTTCTTCTTTTAAGGGAATATCTTTTTTAATAACAATTTTAGATGTAATCCAAGAGAAAATAATAATTGCAATTACTGTTAGAACCCAGCGTATTACCATAAATTTAAATCCTAGAAATTTAACTTCATTGATTAGCATTGGAACCTTTATTACTGCCCAGGAACTCAATATAATAATAATATTTCTTATTGAAGCACCTTTCTTTAAAAGAAGTATGCAAAAGGGAAAGGCTGCATATATAGGTCCGGCAGATATGCTACCTAAAACAAATGATAGAATAACACCCTTTGATTTCGATTCCTCTCCAAGATATTTAGTGATTTTTTCTTTTGGAATCCACATATCTAAAAGTGCTGTAAGGATAAATATTACAGGCATTATCATAAGCATTTCTTTAATGTAGTATCCACTGTTTTTAATAGATGTAATACCCATATCAGGTTTTACAATAAACATAACTATATATGCAAGTAAAATTAATAGTAAAAATAAGTTTTCTTTTGCTTTTTTAAAAATCTTCATATAATAACCCCCATAATTAAAGCGATACAAATTGCAAATATAAAACTCAGTACATTTCTTGTTAAGCAGAATTTCAATCCAAATTCTCGTTTTTCAAGGGGAAATGTAACTATGCCCACCATGGTAAGAGTTGTTAAAAATGCAACTGAAGGAACAATACTAACGCCTGCACCAACTAACGTACCTACAAGTGGAAATGCAATAAAAGCAGGAATAAGTGTTATTGTTCCGAAAGCTGCCGAAGCTAAGGTAGATAAAAGTAATGATTGCTTGCTTATAAAATCAGCAATATTTTCTGGAGGTAAAATGGTAAGAATAAGGCCAATTAAGAAGATAATTGATAAGATGCTTCCAAGCATTCCCTTTGCCATACCAAATGCCATCTTAAGTGCTTGATTTGTTTTTTTTCTGTCTTTTGTAAAAGAAACAATGAGGAATACTAAAGTTCCTATCCACATTGTCAAAGTAAAGATATCCATAAAATCCTCCTTTAAATAGTTAAGTGATAAATATAATTATAAAAGGTATCTTTATTGCAATATAGACACCAATGTTTCTTTTTGATATTATATTTTTAAAAAGGAGTTTTATATGATAATTAAAAAACTACAAAGCATACCTATGCTTTCTAATATAAATAGTGATGTTTTAAATAAACATTTAAAAGATCGTAACATATATATTCAAAGCTATTCAAAAGGTGAAACAGTTCATAATAAAAAGGATTCTTGTTATACTCTAGATATTGTCATAGGGGGAAGTCTTATTGCATACTCTTTATTAGGAAATGGTTCAGCAACAACAATGTTTGAGTTTAAAACACATAGTATTCTTGGGGCAAGTTTGTTATTTGGAGAAAATAACTCATATCCTTTTAATATATATTGCTTAGTAGATTGTAAATTACTTCATGTTACCAGAAAAGCCCTATCAGAATTTTTACACGATTATAATTTTGTTATTAATTATATAAAGTCCCTATCTCAAAATTCTCAAGGTATAAATCAAAAGATTGAAATGTTTACACAGAAAACTCTTAGGGAAAATATTTTAGACTACTTAAAGCAACAATCTGTTATCCAAAAGTCTTCTAATATAGTACTTCCACTTAGTAAGAAAGAACTAGCCGATTATCTAGGAGTGCAAAGACCATCTTTATTTAGAGAACTTAAAAAGCTAAAAGATGAAAATATTATTGATATTGACAATCGTACTATTTCAATAAAAATTAATAATAAATTTGTTTACTACCACTGATGGTATCGTTAAGAGATATGTTAATCCATTCTATAGCCTTTTTAGTATCTCTCTTTTCAATGTAGCTACATAAGATAGATGTATTATTTCTTAAAGCATCTAATCCATATAAACTACAAAAGCGGTTCCATAAAGATAAAATAGGAACTTTGAAAGAACTAAATATTAAAGGAATAAGTGTATTTCTAGAAAGTAATGAAAGTTCATGTTGAAACTTAAATGCTATTTCAGAAGCTATTTCTGGAGAATCAGTTTCTTCCATATCCTTTACATATTCTTTTAATATTGCAATTTCATCATCTTTAATAATAGGCATACATAATTCTACTGAAAGGGAATCTAATGCTATACGAAGTTCTAAAATAGAACGAATTTCGGCTTTTCGGAGTATTCCACCATTATAATTCATAATTGAGATTAAGGTTTCAATAGTTCCATTCCTACGGTAATCAGCCACGAAGGTACCTACTCTTGGTTTAATATTTAAAAAACCTTTTCTAGCAAGCTCAGAGATACCAGAGTTTATTACAGCTCTACTTACTTGCATAGATTTAGCAAGATCTCTTTCTGTAGGGAGTTTTTCTCCTATAGCAATCTTACCTGATAAAATTTTAGTCTCTAAATCCTGTATAAATAATTCTTTTAAGGATGGAGCAGTTAATTTTGTAAATTCCATAATATTCTCTCCTTCGATGGGATATGGGATATTGGTATGACCACATATTAATAATGATTATATTTTAAAGTTAATTTAAAATCAATATAAGAATAGGAGAAGTTCTAAATATATACTGTAATTTAAGGAAAATATTGACTTATTGAAGTAAGTATGTTAATATTTTATCAAAATACAACGATAGTGTTGGTATGACCAGACTAAAGTTATATTACAAATATTAATAAAGTAATATAAATAGGAATAATAATAATATAAAAAGTTTTAATAAAAAAGAATTATTTAAAAAAGAATTATTAACAAAGTTAGTAATTCATATAAAAATGGAGGGTAAATATGGACAAGTTTAGAATTTTAGAAATTAAACAAAGTGTATTTGAAAACAATGATTGCAGGGCTGATTTACTTAGAAAAGAATTAAAGGAAAAGAAAACGTTTTTATTAAATTTAATGTCATCGCCTGGATCTGGTAAAACAACAACCCTTACAAAAACAATTAATGCTTTGAAAAACGAATTTAATATAGGTGTTATGGAAGCAGATATTGATTCTGATGTTGATGCTCATACTATTGCTAAAACAGGGGCAAAAGTTATTCAATTGCATACAGGTGGTATGTGCCATCTTGATGCAGAGATGACTAGACAAGGATTAGAAGGTTTAGGAATAGAAGATATTGACTTTGCAATTTTAGAGAATGTAGGGAATTTGGTGTGTCCAGCAGAATTTGATACTGGAGCATCAAAAAGTGCAATGATTTTAAGTGTACCTGAAGGGGATGATAAACCACTTAAATATCCCTTAATGTTTTCAATTGTAGATGTTTTATTGATAAATAAGATTGATGTTATAGAACATTTTGATTTTGATTTAGAAGCTTGCAAAGAACGTGTTAAGAAGTTAAATCCAAATATAAAGATAATTCCTATATCTGCAAGAACAGGTGAGGGTATTGGAGAATTTGCTGATTGGATTCGTTCTGAAGTGAAAGACTGGAGAGAATAATGTAAAGGAGGGGGATTTAAAATGCATATGGCTGACGCACTTGTTAATCCAGCAGTGGCTGGAGTAATGTATGCTTGTTCTACAGTAGCAACAGGGTATTCTATAAAAAAAGTAAGGTTAGAAAATGAACCTAAAAAGATTCCAGTAATGGGGGTTATGGGTGCATTTGTATTTGCAACACAGATGATTAATTTTACTATTCCAGGAACAGGTTCCTCAGGACACCTTTGTGGAGGAATATTATTATCTGCATTAATTGGACCTTTTGCAGGTTTTTTGACAATGATTGGAGTTTTACTTGTACAATGCCTAATGTTTGCTGATGGAGGGCTATTAGCGCTAGGTAGTAATATATGGAACATGGCTTTCTATGGATGTTTTATTGGATCATTATTTATATGGAAACCTATTATGAGAAGTGGAGCATCCAAAGTGAAAATTATAGCAGCATCAATACTTGGCTGTATAATAACATTACAAATAGGAGCACTTTCTGTTTCTATTCAAACCTTGGCATCAGGAATTACAGATTTACCATTTTTAACTTTCATTTCACTTATGCAACCAATACATTTGGCTATTGGACTTATAGAAGGACTTATTACAGCGACTGTTCTTTGCTTTGTATATGAAGCAAGACCAGAATTACTTTGGGGTGTAAAGGAAACTTCTAAAGATAAAAAAGGAAGATTAGAATTTAAAAATGTAATAATAATTTTATCATTAGTTGCAGCTTTAATAGCTGGTGGATTTTCTCTTTTAGCATCTGAATATCCAGATGGATTAGAGTGGTCAATTGAAAAGATTACAAATTCTACAGAGGTAGAAGCATCTGGAACAATATATGATAATTTAGAAAAGGTACAGGAAGTTACAGCAGTCCTACCAGATTATGCATTTAAGGATTCAGATTCATCAATAGGAACATCTTTTTCAGGGATTGTTGGTGGATTAGTAGTTGCAATTCTTTGCATTGGAGGATGTTATACATTTAGATTTTTCAAAAAAGAAGCTATACAATGAATAAATTAAAAAGTTCTATTTATGAAATTAATTGTATGAATAATTTAGCAAGTGAAGATAAGTGGGTGAATAATATTCATCCACTTGTTAAACTTATTATAACAATTACTTATATTTCATTTGTTGTATCTTTTCACAAATATGATATTACAGAAATTATTGGAATGGTTATTTACCCTATAGTTATTTTTATAACTGGTTACATTTCTTTTAAGGATAGTTTAAGAAGATTAAGGTTAGTATTACCTCTTGTATGTTTTGTTGGAATATTTAATCCTTTTTTTGACAGAGATATTTTAATGAAATTAAATGGTGTTAATATATCAGGAGGTACAATCTCTATGATCACACTAATGATAAAGGGAATTCTAACTGTTTTAGCATCTTATTTATTAATAGCTACTACAACTATTGAAAAGATTTGTTATGCTATGAGTTTAATACATATACCAAAGATTTTTGTAACTCAAATTTTATTTATTTATCGTTATATAACTTTACTACTTAATGAAGCAAATCGTATTACGGAGGCATATAGTTTACGTGCTCCGAATCAAAAAGGAATACATTATAAGGTTTGGGGATCTCTTATTGGACAGTTATTGCTTAGAAGTATGGATAGGGCAGAGAATATATATGAAAGTATGTCTTTACGTGGTTATGTAGGTGAGTTTTATTATACTTATAATATTAAATGTAGTTTAAAAGATTATTTATATTTTATTACTTGGATATCTATATTTTTAGCCATGAGATTTTTTCCGATACTAGAGTTTATAGGAAATATATTTGTTTAGGAGGGCTTATGAGTCATATTAATATAAATGTAGAAAACTTATCCTTTGCCTATGAAAAAGAAAAACTAATATTAAAGAATATTAACTTTTTTGCAAAAGAAAATGATTCTATTGGTATTATTGGAGCTAATGGGGTAGGAAAGTCCACCTTATTAAAGCTTTTGGTTGGGCTAAATTTAAATTATGAAGGTAGTATAAGAGTTGAAGATATACCTTTGCAGAAAAATACTCTAAGTAAAATTCGTGAAAGAATAGGTTATGTATTTCAGGATTCTGATAGTCAGCTTTTTATGTCTAATGTTTATGAAGATATTGCATTTGCACCTCGTAATTATGGACTTCCAGAAGATGAAGTTAAAAAGAGGGTAGATAATGCTCTAAAAATGGTTCATATTGAAGACTTAAAAGATAAACAAATATATAAAATGTCAGGGGGCGAGAAAAAATTAGCCTCTATAGCTACTATATTTTCTATGACACCAGATGTTATTTTAATGGATGAGCCATCAATTGCCTTAGATCCTAAAAATAGAAGAAATTTAATTCATATATTAAATGAATTTAAACACCTTAAAATTATTGCATCCCATGATTTAGATATGATTCTAGATACATGTAATCGCACTATTTTAATGGCTGATGGAAAGATCATTAAAGATGGTAATACAAAAGAAATTCTTACAGATAAAGAACTGCTAGAAGATAATAACCTAGAACTTCCACTTTGCTTACAACGGAATACTTAAATAGATATATATCTATTTAATATTTAGAAGTTAGGTATTATTTTTTAAAAATAACTAACTTATTTGTATTTATAAAATATAAGATTTATTTTAAATTAAAACTATATAAATATATACTTATATGAGTATATATTTATATAGTTTTTTTACACATTAATGTTATGATAATATAAATTTACTATATTAAACCTATTAATCTTACAGTACTTGTAACTAAGAAACATATAACAATTCCTGTAATGGTTGGAATAAGGAAAGAAACAAGTGTCCATTTAAAGCTTTGAGTTTCTTTGTTTATAGTTAAGCAAGTAGTAGCACAAGGCCAATGCATTAAGGCAAAAAGCATAACACATATAGCAGTTAAAGATGTCCATCCATTTGAAACTAAAAGGTTTCTTAATTGATCTAAGCTATCAAGTTCTAACATACTTCCTGTAGACATATAACTCATAATAATGATTGGAAAAACTATTTCGTTTGCAGGAAAGCCTAATATAAATGCCATTAGAATGTAACCATCTAAGCCAATAGCATGTGCAAAAGGATTTAAGAAGTTAGCGCAATGGGTTAAAATACTTAAATCACCTATAGTTATATTAGCCATTACCCATATAATAAGACCAGCGGGTGCTGCAACTATAACAGCACGGCCAAGAACGAATAGAGTTCTATCAAATATAGATCTTACAATAATTTTACCAATTTGCGGTTTTCTATAAGGTGGTAGCTCTAAAGTAAAGTTTGATGGAACGCCTTTTAATAATGTCTTTGATAAAATCCTAGATATTAAAAGAGTCATAATAACGCCTAGAATAATAACTCCAGTTAGAATTAATGTAGATATTATAGATTTAAAAGGACCTGCAATTGATCCTATAAAGAACATAGATATAACAGATATAAGAATAGGAAATCTTCCGTTGCAAGGAACAAAGTTATTAGTGATTATAGCAATAAGTCTCTCCCTTGGAGAATCTATTATTCTACAGCCAATTATACCAGCAGCATTACAACCAAATCCCATACACATTGTTAATGCCTGCTTTCCACAAGCACATGCCTTTTTAAAATAGTTATCAAGGTTAAAAGCTATTCTAGGTAGATATCCTAGATCTTCTAGTAGTGTAAATAGTGGGAAGAATATAGCCATTGGTGGCAACATAACTGCGACTACCCAGGCAAGAGTTCTATAAATACCTAAAACTAATATGCCATGAACCCAAGAGGGAGTACCAAACCAAGTAAATAAATCTGTAAGCCTATCCTGAATCCAAAACAACCCATCAGCAAGCATCTGAGAAGGTACATTAGCTCCAGAGATAGTAATCCAAAAAACTAAACTTAAAAGAAAAATCATAATAGGAATACCAAAAGTCTTAGAAGTTAGATATTTATCTATTTTTCTATCAAACTTATCGTAATTCTCTTTTTCAAAAGTAACTACAGTACTACTAATTTTTTCGGATAGGTTTACTAAATGTGATACAATCTTATCTCTTAATAAATCAGAATCAATCCCTTTTTCCTTTAAAGAAATTCTTATTTCATAAACTTCTTTCATAAGCTCATCTTGATTTGTTAAATCAAAATCTAAATACTTATTAATAGATGATAATAGAGTTTCATTTCCATCTATAAGTTTTAATGATATCCATCTAGAATTAAGTCTGTCTTGAAGCAAGGATTGTACTTTATCTTCAATTTGAGAAATAGCATTTTCTATAAAATCTTCATAAACAATATCTAAAGGTTTAGTAGTAAACCTATTAGATGCTACATCAGAAACTACATCCATCAACTCATCTAGACCTTGTCCTTTTGTGGCGCTTGTTCCTACTACAGGAACACCAAGTTGTTTTGATAACTTCTTTAAATTTATAGATATTCCTTTTCTTTTTGCCTCATCTAACAAGTTAACACATACAACTACCTTTGGAGTAATTTCTAAGGTTTGTAATACAAGGTTTAAGTTTCTTTCTAAACATGTAGCATCTACAACAATTACTGTTGTATCTGGATTACCAAAGCAAATAAAATCTCTAGCTACTTCTTCTTCAATAGAATTCGACATTAGTGAGTATGTGCCTGGTATATCAACTAAAATAAAATTAGTATCTTTATGAATATAATTTCCATGTGCATTTGTTACAGTTTTACCAGGCCAGTTTCCTGTATGTTGTTTTAAGCCTGTTAAACTGTTAAAAACAGTGCTTTTTCCAACATTAGGATTACCCCCTAAAGCTATTATTTTATCATTTGATGATATCTTTTCTATTTTGAGTTCTTTTTCAATAACATCTGAGCCAGTTGATTTATTAGTTAGACCCATTAAACTTTCCTCCTAAAAATAATTAATAAATATATTTAAAGCATTTCTACTAAAATTGTAGAAGCTACTTCACTACGAAGGGCAATTACAGCACCACGAATAAGATATGCAACAGGATCTCCAGATGGACTCTTTTGCAAAGATTCAACTGTGGTATTGTCAATTAAGCCAAGATCTAGTAACCTTCTTCTTAAAATACCATCAGATGTTAGATTTTTAACTATACATTTTTGACCTAACTCTAAAGAGTTTAGTGGAATATAATTTGTATTCATTTTAAATAACCTCACTTTATAAACTTTAATTAAGTTAAAAAATTTAATCCTTAAACAAAAATAATATAAAAAGTTGTTTAAGAGAAAAAATCTTTCTCTAAGCTAAAATATGATTAATATTTTTAAAATGTTACTAATATATATAAATATAAGTAAAAATGAATATTTTTATCAAAAAAAGTGAGGTAATTAAATGAATGATAAGTTTTATACTGGAAGAGGATATGAATTACAAAGAAATAACAAAGGGATACTTAGTCCTGCATTAGAAGATTATCTAGAGATGATATATAGAAATAGCTTAAAGAAGCCCTATATTAGAATAAATGTACTTGCCCAATTACTAAATGTTAAGGATTCTTCAGCTTCAAAGATGGTAAAAAGGCTTGGGGAATTAAATCTAGTAAATTATGAAAAGTATGGAGCTGTAACTTTAACAGACAAGGGTAAAGAGGTAGGAGAATATTTATTAAATAGACATAATATAATAGAGAGTTTTTTAATATTTATAGGATGCAGTAGAGATTCTTTAATTCAAACAGAATTAATTGAACATGTTATTACTGAAGACGCCATAAAAAACATAAAAGTATTATATGATTTTTTAAATAATGATGATAAAATATTAAGAAAATATATTGAATATAGAAATACATTATAAGGGGTCTAGCTATATATTAAAAGAATTTAACATATAAAATTAAAAAAGGGGCTGTTGTGGCAGCTCCTTTAATTAGTTAAAGATATATTTTCTTAGTTATTACATTCATGTTCATGGCAAGAGTCACCAGAGTCAACAAGAGATCCATCAAGCCATTTAAGAAGTACAGATTTTATATCTCCTGAACATCCACGTAATACTTCTATTCCAGAA
>JARIDB010000122.1 GCA_029257045.1 Clostridium sp. | reverse complement strand
AATATAACTAATGCACTTTTAGCAGCTGCATTTGTTATTTCTTCAATAACTTGATCTATATAAATATATGTTGATTCATTACAACTATTAGTTGCAAAAAGAAAACTATTCCCACTTTCATCTACTCCACCATGGCCTGAATAATATACTACTATTAAGTCATCTTCATTTGTATCTATACAAAATTCTTTAAGAACCCTCATATATTTAAAGTTTGTTATTTCCCCAGTCTCTGTTGAAAGTTTAATGTTCTTCTTATCAATTTGTATGTTATCTATAAAAGCTTTAGCTAACACTTTTGCGTCATTATTACAATATTCTAATTCAGAGTTAAAATTATATTTACTAACCCCACAAAATAATCCCTTTATCATATATTACTTCAATACCTCTTTCCCTTTTTAACTTTCCTAAATTTAAAAATACAACTCATAGAGCGCCATTCTATGCCCGATAATAAACTAATTCATTATTTCAAAGATATCCTTTATCTTCATTTTATCATATAGATCAAACTTAAGATTATCAATTTTGGATTGTAGTTCTCTCATTTCCTTCTTTAGAGTTTCTTCTTTTTCCATATATTAATTTATAATTCTATTTTGTTCTTCACTCTTCATATATACTAAAGGGATTTCCTTTAAGTCTTTAGGATTTATCATTGCTACAGCTGTTCCTGTCTTTCTTGATTCAATTAGAGCAAGAGGGTCACTTCGTGACCCTCAAAGACCCCCTGGCCATTTTCTGAAGGCGCTAGCGACTGAAGTTTGTTTTAAAAATAGAAATGGGATATTGCAAAAATGCAATATCCCATTTTATTAGATTTAAAAGTAGTTTTTTATGAAAGCTTGTAGTAATCTAAATATCTACGCTCGTCAGGAAGCGCATCTGATTTTTGTGCCTTATTACCCCAAAGATGATTTATCTTAGTTTTAATTGGTGTAAGTGCTTTAATTTCTAATGCTAGTTGATTACTAAAATCTTTATTATTATCATTTTCACTTATTAATTTTTTTCTAACCTTAATTAAATCTTCTAAACAATCTAGTAATACATAAGCTTTTTTTCTGCCTAAATTTATGTTTCTTGGTAGTTCTTTATCTAAGCTAAGCATGAATACTATGCCAGTAAAAGATTCGAAAATTTCTCTTTCCTTAGTTAACTGTTCTTTAAAAGAATCAGCTATACCAGGTACATTAGCTACTATCATATTTTCTTTAGCTTGTATTTTATACTCTAATGCCTTATGCACTATATAAGCACTTTTGTGATCAAGTAAAATATTACTCATTTGGCAACTCCTCTTTATATGAAATATTTATAATTTTATTGGGATTTATAAATTTTGTAGTTTTTATTAACTCACAAAAACATATTACCCTAATGTAAGGAGTTGAGTATAACATAAGTTTTTACTCGTTTCAATAAAATACTAATAGCAAGTGCTTGCCTTTGACAATCACTACCATCCCCACAGATTTTAAATAGCAACCTCAGGTCAGTGTAATCCCCTCCTTTGGAA
>JARIDB010000142.1 GCA_029257045.1 Clostridium sp. | reverse complement strand
GGTTAGAAGGGGAGGTGATTATTTGAGTAGTGTTATTAAAGCAGCAAGAAACTTAAGAGGCTATACACAAGAGGATTTAGCTAAGTGCATTGGTATTTCTACAAGGACTTATGGTAGAAAAGAATCTAATCCAGACAGTTTTACAGTAAGTGAAATAAAGAAAATAGCAGAAATATTAAATGTAGAAAAAGAAATTTTTTTTAAGAACAAACTGACTGTAAAAGTCATATAGGTGGGGTAGGGGTGATATTTTGAAGGAGTGTCACCATGAAAGAAACTATAGGAACAAAATTAAAAAGATATAGATTGTTAAATAATATGAGTCAATTAGAGCTTAGTAAGATCAGCGGTGTTAGTAGAAATTATATAAGTGAAATTGAAAGTGGAATATATACAAATATATCTATATTTTATGTTTGTAATTTATGTAAAACTCTTAAAATAACACCAAATGATTTAATACCGGAAGAATATTGGAGGGTAGAGTATGAATGAAAAGACATTAATAAGTAGACAAAATCTTGCTAAGAGATGGGACTATACATCTACAAAAGTTATAGAAAATTATGAAGCAGAAGGAATAATAACAAGAGTTCCTGGACTTCCTTCTCCTAGATATAGTTTAGAAGAAATAATTAAGATAGAAACAACAGGGGAAATTAATCCTTTATCTCCATTAGAACGTATGAGGTTTGAACGAAAGATAGAAGCATTAGAAGAAGAGGTGGATTTTTATAGACAGAGGATGGATACAATCAGAAAGCAAGTTATTTAAAAGGTCGAAGTTGCGAAAAATGCTGGTGAAAAAGTTAGAAAAGGCGCAGAGCCTTAAAAAAATAGTTAGTATGCGAAAAATGCTGTAATAAATATCATTAATAAATAGAAATAAGGAGGAATAAGTAATGAATGCACTACAAATTTTTAATAATGAAGAATTTGGACAAGTTAGGACATTAGTAATTAATAACGAACCTCACTTTGTAGGAAAAGATGTTGCGGAGGTTCTAGGATATGTAAAACCATTGAATGCTATAGCAACACACGTTGATGAAGATGACTCCCTAAAACAAGGACTCATAGATTCCATGGGAAGAAATCAACAAGCTATTTTTATAAATGAAAGTGGTCTTTATTCTTTAATACTTAGCAGTAAATTATCAGGTGCTAAAAAATTTAAAAGATGGGTTACATCAGAGGTATTACCACAGATAAGAAAAACAGGTGGATATATTCCTATAGATGAAGAAGAAAGTGATGAAGATATTTTAGCTAAGGCTTTATTAATAGCTCAAAACACTTTAATGAAGAAAGATGAATTATTAAAAGCTAAAGATAAAGAGCTTGAAGGTAAAAATAAGTTTTTAAATCAGTTAGCAGCAAGTAAAAACAGTTTATTAGTTAGAGAAGTTGCAAAGATAGCATCTAAAGAAAATATAAAAATTGGAGAGAGAAGACTTTGGGAGAAACTTAGATCCTGGGGACTGATATTTAAGAAAACTACAGAGCCAATGCAAAAGGGTATAGACCAAGGTTTATTTGAAGTTGTAGAAGGAGCTAAAGAAAGCTATAAAGGGGTATTTACTTACCATACAACAAGAGTTACAGGAAAGGGACAAGCTTACATTATAAATAAATTATTAGAAGAAAGTGAGGTTATATAAATGAACAGAGAAGAAAAGTTAGCAAGATTAAAAGACTTAAGAGATTGCTCATTAAATTATGAGAGTTATGAAGTTAAAGAAGATGATGCAGAAGTGTTGATGTGGGCAATTAATGAATTAGAAGAAGTGGAAGAGTTAGATAGGTTAACAGATAACATTTGTAACTTAGTAAATAAGGATTTTGAAAATGATAAAGTGAATGATTACACGCTAGAAATGATTAATGCTCTAGCCAAATTAATATCAGCTAGAGCAATGTAATTTCTTTACTTAAGAGTTTTTGATTTAATTTTAGAATGTTTGTCATTCAGCAGAATCTCATATATTTCAGAGTATGTTTCCAAATATTTATTTGTAAGAGCTTCTGGAGAAAGCTCGGACAAATCATGAGATTTTAAGCTTACTAAAGTCAAGTCGTGAGCTTTAGCTTTAGTAGAATAGGTTATTAATCCATTATCATTCATAAGTTTCACCCCCCCTTTCAACATTATTCTACCATATTTTATTAAAAATGTTGAATAAGGGAAATGAAAAGGAGGAAATACAAATGTCCACACAAGAAATGCTAGAAGAAGCAGTAAAACATTTTGGACCAAATGACATAATTACAAAAATGTTAAGTCAAAAGAGAGATAAGGAAGTAAATAAAGAACAAAAAAGATTTTATAAAACATATAAGGAGGTGTAGCAAATGGAAGGATATATACAAGCGTTAATAGATACACATAGAAGAAAAATTAAGAGTATAACATCACCTATAGTACTAGCAGAAATGGAAGATAGAATATTGGAACTTCAAAGTATATTAGATTATTGCAATAGAAAAGAATTAGTAAAAAACTTATCTAGTTTTGTAGTTTCATGCAAAGCAAAGGATCTATCTGAAGAGTTAAGAAGGGTGTGTAAATAATTATGGACTTAACATTACTTTTAAATAGTAACTCAATTAGTTTTGGAAGGAGGAAAATAAGTTGTTTAATAAAGAACTTGAAATGGCTAAAGAAATAGAAAAAGAACTTTTAAGCTTAAATGAAGAATTAGGAATTCATGCAGATACAAGAGAGGTAGCAGAACAATATAAAAAGAGTTGCTCCAGCGCCGGCAAGCAAAAGGAACAACCACAAACACTCAATGACATTATACCACTAGGTACAGATATAG
Organism: Clostridium sp.; assembly: GCA_029257045.1. Taxonomy (GTDB): domain Bacteria; phylum Bacillota; class Clostridia; order Clostridiales; family Clostridiaceae; genus Clostridium. The sequence continues at coordinate 9,843 of JARIDB010000142.1, read as the reverse complement.
ACAATGGACAAGTATATGACAAGTTAACTGGAAATACAGTAAGGGATTTATAAGGAGGATATGAGAATGAATAAGAAAGATTTATTAGAGTTTATAGAAAGAGTAGAAAGCAAGGCTATTAAAAGTGTAGAGGATAGATATAACAAAGAAATAGAAGATAAGAAAAAGGAAGTTCTAGCTAAATATGAAGATAAGATAAATATGTATCAAGAAGTATTTAACAGATTCTCAACTAATATTACTAATCTTCTTACAAATATAAAAGAGGATAAAGAAGTAGCATATAGTGGAAGTTATTCTATTAGAAGTGGATTAGATCATTTAAAGAATATTAGATACCAAATTACAAGCAACTGTGATTTTCAAGGAGAAGTAGAAAAGATAAGGAATCTAAAGAAAAAAGAAATAGAAGACGTAAAGGCTAACTACTACAAAGTTTATATAGTATCTAAGAGCATGAGTAGTTCTAAGAAAATAGCTGAATACTTAGAAGGATTAGGATTCGACTTATCTAGTTTAAAAGAAGATGAAATGAAAGCATTAGTTGCTGATATAGACAAGTCAAAATTATTTGTATGTGGAGAAAGAAGGTAGGAGGATATTATGGAAATAATTTTAAAACAATTAACGCTTAAGAACTTTAAAGGTATTAAGGATTTAGAAATTAATTTTTCAAAGACAACTAATATTTTCGGAGAAAATTCAACAGGTAAAACTACTATATTTGATGGATTCTCTTGGTTGCTTTTTGATAAGGATAGCAAGGGTAGAAGCAAATTCGAGATACAAACACTAGATGAAAACAATGAGAGAATACATGGTTTAGAACATCAAGTATCAGCAATTTTAAACATAGATGGTACAAATAGAACATTTACTAAAACTTTAAAAGAGAAGTGGGTAAAACAAAGAGGAGACGCAGAATCAGAATTAAAAGGAACTACAACAACTTATGAAATAGATGGAATTCCAGTAAAGCTAAAAGAGTATCAAGCAGCTATTTCAGAAATTATTAATGAGGATCTATTTAAAATGGTAACTAATCCTTTGTTCTTTCCAGGAATGAAAGACCAGGAGCAAAGGAAGATACTTTTAGATATTGTTGGGGATTTAGAAGAAGAAAGTGTAATCAACTGCAATCCATCATTAAATCCACTTAGAGATTTATTAACAGATGGAATAGATAATTTCAATAAAAGAACTAAGGCAAGTATTTCAAAGCTTAAAGACCAAGTTAAGAGCCTTCCTTATAGGATAGATGAATGTAACAACTCTATAACAGAAGTTGATATAGAAGCCTTAGAGTTTAGGAAAAGAGGAATAGTATCAGGGGTTAACTCTTTAGATGAACAGATAGGAGATAGCTCTAAGGTTAATGAGGAAAAGTTAAAGCTTCAAGATAAGTTATTTGAATTAAAAAGTAATAAGAATAGCTTAGTTTATGAATATAAGGAAAATGCAGATAAACCTTTAATTGAAATAAAGAACAAAATATCCAAGTTGCAAAAAGATTTAGATGATACACAAGATGATTACAAGTCATTAGACAGAAAGAAAAATCAAATTTTTAGTAGACAAGTAGATTCAGTCGATAAGGTTAAAATATCTAAAAGAAAACAAGAAGCTCTTAAAGATAAATGGTATGAAGAAAAATCAAAAGAGTTTTTATTTGATGAAAACTCAACTATATGTCCTTGTTGCAATAGAGCATATGAAACTGAAAATATAGAAAAAATTAAATCAGAAGCACTTGAAAGATTTAATCAAAGTAAAGCTAATAGATTAGCTCAAATATCAAAAGAAGGCAAAGAATATGGAACTATCATCAATGGATTAGTAGCAGAGGTCAAAGAATATGAAATCAATCTAAATGGCCTTAATGAAGATATAAAAAGTATAAATAGTAGCCAGGGAGAATTGTTAAAAAAAATAGAAGAACTTTATATAGAAAAGACTAGATTTGAAAATTCTACTACTGTAGTTATTCCAGGACTTAATGAATTAGATAAACAAATAGAAAGCCTAGAGGAAGAAATAAGAGTTTTTAAATCAAATGACAATATAGAGCTTAAGCTTAGAAAGAAAGCCTTACAAGAACAGCTAGAAGAAGTTAATAAGCAACTTAATTCTAAAGAAAATAATGAGAAGTTATTATCAAGAATTGAAGAACTTAAGGAAGAAGAAAAGGATCTAAATGTAAAGATAGCAGCATTAGAAGGACAACTCTTCTTAGGGGAAGATTTTATAAGAACTAAGGTTGAACTTCTTGAAGGGAAAATTAATGAGAAGTCTGAAGGAAAGGTTGCTTTTAAACTATTCAACCAACAAGTAAATGGCGGAGTAAGTGAATGTTGTGAAGCATTAATAGAAGGAGTGCCTTTTGGAAATGCAAATACTGCAAGCCAATTAAATGCAGGATTAAGTATTATAAGTGCTTTATCTAGACACTATGGTGTACAAGCTCCAATCTTTATAGATAATAGAGAATCGGTAAATGAGTTAGTTAATTTAAATAGTCAAGTAATCAATTTAATAGTTAGTAAAGATAAAAAAATGAAAGTTGAGGTAATTTAAGATGGAAAATAAACAAGTAATGTCAAGAGGTCAATCCAATGTACCAATAGCAAATGTTAAGGCCTTATTAAGCAAGGATTCTTACAAGAAAAGGTTCGATGAACTTTTAGGGAAAAAATCAGTAGGTTTTATATCAAGTATCATTAATATTTCAAATGGTCCTAGTCTAGCAGGTGTGGAACCTAATAGTATAATAGCAGGAGCTGTTGTTGCAGCAACAATGGATTTACCAATAGATCAGAACTTAGGATTTGCATATATAGTGCCATACAATGACAAGAAAAAAGGTAAAGTTGCTCAATTCCAAATGGGATATAAAGGTTTTATACAACTAGCTCAAAGAAGTGGACAATATAAAACTATAAATGCAACTCCAGTATATGAAGGCGATATTAAGAAATTCAATAGATTTACTGGAGAGTTAGAGTTCAATGAAGAAAATCAGGATACATCAACTGTAATAGGATATTTAGGATATTTTAAACTTATAAATGGATTTGAAAAATATCTTTACATGACAAAAGAAGAATTAGAAGGCCATGGGCTTAAGTATAGTCAAAGTTATAAAAGTAATAATGAATGGACTAAGAAAAATAGTTTATGGACAACTAATTTTGATGCAATGGCAACAAAGACAGTTCTTAAATTATTACTTAGTAAGTATGGAGTTTTAAGTATAGAAATGCAAACTGCATTACAAGCTGACCAAGGAGTTATAAATAGTGAGGTTATATCAGATAAGGATATAGGTGGAAATGTAGAGTATGTAGACAATAAAGATGTAGTAGACACTACTTTCGAAGAAGTTAAGGAAGAAATCAAAGAAAAGGGAAATAAAGAAATTATAGATATTCCACAATCAGATACAATTCAAGGTCAACAATCATTTACAGATGGACCAGACTTCTAAGATGATAAAAGTATTAGCTAGTGGTAGTAGTGGAAACTGCTACCTACTAGAAACAGAAAAAGAAACTTTGATATTAGAATGTGGAATTAACTATAAACAGATATTAAAAGGCTTAAATTTTGATTTAAGTAAGGTCGTAGGGTGTTTGGTCACTCACGAGCATAAAGACCATTGCAAGGCTATAAATGAGGTTATGAATGCAGGTATAAATGTTTATATGAGTGAAGGAACTGCTGCAGGAATAGAGTTTAAAGTTCCAGTTGAAACAACAGCATATAGACTAAATTATTTAAGACATAACATACCTAAGCACATAGGTGGATTTACTGTACTACCTTTCAACGTTGAACATGATGTAAATGAACCACTTGGATTTTTAATTTACCATAAGGAATTAGGAAAAGTAGTATTTGTAACAGATACTTACTATTTAAAGTCTGTATTTACTAAAGTTGATCACATCTTAATAGAGTGCAACTATAGTGAATCAGTATTAAATGAAATACCATCATATAGAGCTAGAGTTATGAAAAGTCATATGAGTTTAGAAACTCTTAAAGAAGCTCTTAGTAGTTGGAAATTAGATGATACAAAGGATATAACACTAATTCATATAAGCGAAGGAAATGGAGAACCACAGCGATTTAAAAAAGAAATAGAAGAACTAACAGGGGTTAAAACCAATATAGCAACTCCAGGATTAGTAATAGAGTAGGTGTCATATGGTAGAAGGTTGGAACAAAATATATAGAAATATTCAAGATCATTGGATATGGACTTGTGAACCATTTAGTAGAGGACAAGCATGGATTGACCTTCTACTAATGGCTAATCACAAAGACAATAAAATTATGATAAATGGAACTTTAGAGATTGTAGAAAGAGGTCAGAGAGTAACATCAGTAAGGAAATTATCTGATAGGTGGAAGTGGTCAACTAAGAAGGTAACTCATTTCTTAGACCAGCTAGTTAAGGACAAGATGATTGATTATGAAAGTGATACTTCAAAGACACTTGTGTCTATTCTTAACTATGATAAATACCAAGGAAAAGAAACACCTCAAAGGATTGAAAACACTAGCGTTGTAGCAGATATAGGAAACACCAAGGAAACACAAAAGCAACACGAAAGCAACACAGAAGAAACACAGAAGAAAAACGAAAGAAAAACAGAGGAAAAACAAAAGAAAACAAACAAGAATGATAAAGAATATATAAAGAATGATAAAGAAGGAAAAGAAAGAGAAGAAGGAGAAAAAGATGGTCATGTACTTCCTCCTCTTTCAATTCAAACTAATACTCATAAAGTATTTTTAGATAGGTTTGGAGAAACAGCTTATAGAACTTGGATGATGAATAATGAAGTTCTTGAAGAAGATAAAGAAATAAAGATATTTGTAGAGCAGATGTTTTATAAAACTGCACTAGATAAATATATTTCAGGGTTAGAGGTATTAACTAAAAAGAAAGTAGAGGTAGAGGTAAGAGAATGAAGAATAAGGAATGGTTAGCAGAAGCTACAAGCAATATGCATATGCTTAAGAATCAAAATAGAAAAGTCTATATTGGACAAGAAATAAGAGTTTCTTATAAAAATAAAGTAGAAAGATTTATTAGAACTGGAGTAATAGAAAAGTTAGAAAAACATTATCTAGTTGTAAAATATGAAAAATTTAGAGAATGTTACTCATACGCAGATATTGTTACTTCACTTTATAGCGATAAAGAAAACTATAAATTTCTGGTGAAGGTTGGCAAAGAGTGGACAAGGATTACTAAGGAGATGATTAGTTGATATTAGCAATAGATCCTGGGAACGTTGAAAGTGGATATGTAGTTCTTAATGATGATTTAAGTATTAGAAGAAAAGGGAAAGTAGATAATGAGGGAATGTTAGCTGTTATTAATTCAGTATGCTATTTTCAAAAAGTAGATGTGGCAATAGAAATGGTTGCTAGTTATGGAATGGCCGTTGGGGCAACAGTATTTGACACATGTGTTTGGGTAGGGAGATTTACTGAAAAGGCTAATCAATATAGTGCAAAGGTAACTTATATCTACAGGAAAGATGAAAAGATTAATCTATGCAATTCTATGAAGGCTAAGGATAGTAATATAATACAAGCTTTAGTAGACAGATTTGCACCGACAACACCGAACAAGGGCAAAGGTAGTAAGAAAGTACCTGGTTGGTTTTATGGCTTTAAAAAGGATATTTGGCAAGCTTATGCAGTTGGGGTAACTTACTATGATTTATATATGAAGGGGGATCTAGAAAGTGGAAATAAGTAAAGAAAAAATATTTGAAATAATTGATAAGGAAATGGAATTTGCAAAACAGATAAATCCGCAAATGGCATTTGGAATGTTACAAATAAAAACTGTATTAGAAGAACATTTTGAGGAAGAAGAATAAGAATGAAAATAAAAAAGGGGGAATGACTTATTAATAAAGTAATACTTATAGGCCGCCTAACAAAGGATCCAGAGTTAAACTTTGCAGCAGGAAGTGGAACAGCAGTTACTAGATTTACTCTAGCAATAACAAGACAATTTAAAAAAGAAGAAACTGACTTTATAAATTGTATTGCATTTGGTAAAACTGGAGAAACAATAGCACAGTATTTAACTAAGGGGAAGCAACTAGCTGTAACAGGGAATATAAGGACAGGAAGTTATGATGCTAAAGATGGAACTAAGAGATATACAACTGATGTAGTGGTAGAGTCATTTGAGTTCATAAGTTCACAAGGTCAAGGCCAACAGAATAATAATGCCGGTAATCAAAATAATTGGGATAAAGGAAACTTCGAGGAAGATATGACACCAGTTGATGATGGAGATATGCCGTTCTGATGTAAAAAAATATGTTAGTAAAATAAGATAATTATAGGAGAAAAGTTATGAGTAAGTTAAATATAAGATTAAGCTATAAAAATGCTTGTATTTTAAAACATGCATTAAGAGATAAAGTAGAAAATAATCAAACTTGTGTAGATTTAGTAAATAAACTTATTGAAGAAAATGATAGTAAAATACTTGATGAAAAGGCTTGGGAAAAACAAAAAAAAGAACTTGAAGAAGAAAAAAGAGCATTAGCAGTAATTACTGAAGAAATTGAAAGATGTGGATTTAGACATAATAGACAAATATTTAAGTAATAAACAATCTGTAAATATTACGAATTAGCTTAAGGAGGTACTATGCTAAATAAAATATTAATAATGTTGTTAAATATGAAAGAGAAGTTTTGGTTAAAGGAGTTAGATTATTTAATTTTTGAGTGTGATAGAACAAAGGAAAGAAAAGAAAGTTTGTTAGTTTTAGAAGATAAATTAAGAAGTTTAGTTTACCTTAGAGGGGCATTAAAAAGTCAATTGGTTCGCAATTCAAAAAAAGAGTGAATTTGCAATTATTGAGAAGTAAATAGGAGGTAGGCATATGAATGGAATTATAGACGAAACTTTGTTTATTTGTCCTCTTTGTGATGGGGAGTTAGAATACCAAGATACTGGTGGTTGTGAAGCTGATGGAACTTTTGAAGAGTGGTTGGAGTGTGCAAATTGTGGATACACGAGGGATTTAACTGAAAAAGATACAGAAGCTATTTATGGATATTATTAATTATAAAAATGTTTAAAAAGCGAAGGAGTTCTTATGGAAAAAGATATTGAAAGAACAAATAGAATCTTACAAGACTATATAGAAAAGACTTCTGAAAAGATTAATCAACAAGCGTTTTGTAATGATAAAGAAATTTATAAACCCTGTGAAAAGTGTATTTTAAAAGAAAAATGTGTTATTAAATAATACACAATTCAAGGAAAAGGTGGAGGGGTTGAATGAATGTATATAAGAAAGTGTAGAGAAATGAGAAGTATTCTTAAAATAGAAATGCTTGAAAAGAAATTAGAAAATATATCAAAGGAAATAGATATATTAATGAGTAATGTAAATGAAGCAATCCGAAACACAGAGGATATATCCTTAGAAGAAATAGTAAATCAATTATCAGAGATACAAAGTTTTTCCAATTCGTAATTCAAATAAAAATTGTGAGAATAGGAGCAAATAAAGTTATTGTTATAAACCTCTATTCTCATATAAAAGTCAATTTCAATAAAGAGGGGGAGAGATAATGGATAAAGAGGAGTTTAAAGAAACAGAAGAAAAAGTTAAAAGGTATTATCAGAAAGAAGATAAAATTAAATCTATTAATAAACAAATAAGTCTTTTGAAGAACCAAGTAGATAGAATAGAAAAAGATTTAAGAGATAGGAACTTTTCTATAGATCCAGAGCAAAGTTCAAGTTCATCATTTGAGGAAAGAGTTCAAAGCAGTTCAAATGGTGCTTGTTATGCAGAAAGAGAAATAATAAGAGTGACAGAAATTAAAATAAAAAGAATAGAAGAAAAGAAGGTTGAAATAGAAAGACTTGAGGAGTTAAAAGATATTATAGATAGAGATTCTATTCAAATAGAAGATATAATAATTCAACTTAATGATGAACTTAAGAACTTATTAGAAATGAAATATAAGAAAAAATTTAATGAATATAAAATATCTCAAGAAGTACATTTAAGTCAAAGTCAAGTTAATAAAAAAATAAGAAGATCTATTAATGCAATTCAAGAATGGAATAATTGGAGAGAAGTAATATTGGAATAGAGGAATAATTTTGGAATAAAAGAGGAATAACGGAGAGAAAAAGTTCATGTATAATTAGTATTGTGGAAACATGGTTATTCATTGTTTGGCCTCCTGTAAAGATAGCACCTAGAAAGTGAGTTTCTAGGTGCAACGTGGAGATATAGCTTAAAGGTAGAGCAACTGGTTGTTAACCAGTAGGTCGTAGGTTCAAGTCCTACTATTCCCGCCACTCTCATAAATTCTCAATACCCTTTTATACCATGGAGTAAAGAAGCTAGTGAATAACTGGCTTTTTTATTTAGAGGATTTTACAATTATTTGTAGAATTTTAAATTAAAGGGGGTGAGGATATGGAATTAGATATTTATTCAATAATAGAAGAGAAGTGTAAAGAACAATTCGAATTTTACAACGAGTTAGAGAAATATGTAGAAAGAGAATTGTTACTTGAAATAAATAATTTAAAGAAGAAAACACAAACAGAGGAAGAAGAAAAATTAGAATGGGCAATAAGTTTATTAATTTCACAAGGTATAAAAACCTACAAATCAAGTATAATTTTGATTAAATCAGGATATGCAAGTAATGCTTTAATTGTATTAAGAAGTCTTATAGAGGTAATTTTCAATATTGATTATATTTTTGAGAATAGTAAATTTAGATATAAAAGAGCTAATAATTATTTAAACAATAAGATGAATGATAAAGTGTGGAAGCGTGCTGAATTATCACTTAATAAAAGCTTATATGAAATTTATAAAGAATTAAGTAATTTTACACATATAAACTTTAAAATGACTTGCAGGAATTCAAACGGAAGTTTTATATCAATAAAAGAAAGTGAAGATATGGTTAAGTCAGCAGTTGAAGTTGGAAATGGTATATATTATTACTTTGTTTATATAATATGTGAAATTTACAATATAAATAAAAAGAATTTAAATAGTATAAGAATTCCAGATAAAATAAAAGATGCTGTAGATGCATATACAACTGAAAAAAATGTAATATCAGAATTTATGAATATACTTGAGGAAAATGGTGTTGATAAGAATAAGGCATTAGAAGAATTCAAAGCATATAAGATAAAAAAAGAAATAGATAAAAAGAATGAAAGAAAAAAGAGTAAAAGTAAAAATTAAAAACAAAAGTAAATAATGAAATATAGAACTTCAAAATGGGGTTCTTTTATTTTATATAGAAAGTGAGGTGGTATTAATGGCTAAACTTACAGATAAACAAATGATATTTGCTAATGAATACTTAGTGGATCTTAATGCCACTAGAGCTTATAAGAAAGCTTATCCTAATGTAAAGAAAGATAGTGCTGCTAGAGCAAATGGAAGTAAGCTACTAACAAATACTAACATCAAAAACTATATAGATGAAAAACTTAAAGAAATAGAAGATGAAAGTATAGCAGATGCAACTGAAGTAATGAAGTATCTAACCAAGGTTATGAGAAATGAAACATCAGAAGAAGTTGTTATTGCTTGTGATGGTGGATATGCTAAAGTTGATAAAACACCATCTGAAAAAGATAGGTTGAAAGCAGCAGAGCTCTTAGGAAAGAGATACAGATTATTTGTTGATAAGGTTGAACAAACAGTAGATGCAACAGTAAACTCTACTAAAAAGTTAGATTCTATCTTAGGACAACTAACTGGGGAAGAAGATTAATTGCGTTTAAACCTCATTTAGCGAAGTT
>JARIDB010000076.1 GCA_029257045.1 Clostridium sp. | reverse complement strand
TATTTTAAACAAATAAGTTTAGTACATAAATCAAATTTATTCTTTCCAATTTTCGTCTAAAATAAACAAAAAAATAAATAGGAATCTTCCATTAGAGGAATTCTCCTATTCAATATTACTATTTTCTATAACTTTGCTTAAAGTCTGAAAGGATTTATTTGGTTAGAATTTAATATTTAAGTAACATACACTATAGATTTAAGCATATATTCCCTAATTCAGCTTCAGCTGAATTATTTCCTTAAACATAAAACTTCTCCCACTAACTTTTGATAGTAAAAACAAGAGAAAATAAAGTGGTATAGCGATATTAGCCTATAGCAAACAATTAGAATTTCTTAGTGAAAGAAGGTTTCCAGGTCTTAGTGTTGAGCCTTTGTTTGAGCATGGCGAGTTAAGGTCAATACTTGACATGGAAGACTTCTGAGCTTAGAAATTCTTTGTGCAGCTATCGAGCTAATTAAGCATACCACTTTATTTTCTCTTACTTTACAGACTAAATTTATCTTAGTGATTTAATTCTTTCTACCCCACTTATGATGCTTGTTATTCTAACTCCAAAGTTTTCGTCAATAACAACAACTTCACCATAAGCTATCTTTTTGCCATTTATAAGAACTTCTACTGGTTCTTCTGCAAGCTTATCAAGTTCTATTAATGAGCCCGTAGTTAAATCTAGTATATCTTTAATGCTTTTTTTAGTTCTACCAAGAACTACTGACACATTTAAAGGTACATCTAAAATCAAATCTATATTCTTATGAACTTCTCCTGTAACCCCTTGGGATAATGGTTCAAAAGCAGCTTCATGTACTTCTACAGGATTACTTATTATTTTTGATTCTGCTTTTCTTTCTTCTTGAACTATCGGTCTACTTTCTACTATAGGTTCTTCCTTATAAAGAACCTCCCTATTAGAGTCTAGTGTACTAGCTACTTCTGTTATTTCTTTAGGCTCTACTACTTCTTCACCCATCATTATCGATACAATTTTCTTAGCTGTATTAATAGGTAAGATTTGCATCATATTTGATTCAAGCAAACCTTCTATAGTTAAACTGAAATTCACTTCAACTATAGATTCATCTTCTGGTATCTTATCTGTAATATTCTCCGTCATTTCTTTCCAAATCTTTGACTTTGGAGGAGATATATTAACTTCTCTTGCAAACATAGTTGCCATAGAAGTTGCAGCTGAACCTATCATTTGGTTCATAGCCTCTTGAACAGCACTAACTTCCATTTCTGAAAGTTCTGTTGTTTCTACTTGACCATCTCCACCCATCATTAAGTTTGCTATTACAGCTGCATCTTTAGTTTGCATAATTAATATGTTTCTGCCTACTATACCAGATGTATATTCAACATCTAGTATTATGTTTGGATAATTAAAATTATCTTTAATATCTTTTAAAGTTGTAACACTAACTTGTGGTGTTGTAATATTAACTTGCTTATTTATTAATTGATATAGAGCTGTAGATGCTGATCCCATTGAGATATTTCCAATCTCTCCAAGTAAATCCTTTTCTATATCAGTTATTATTCCATCTTTATCAACTATTATTTCTTCTTCGATATTATTATCTCCACCATTTAACAATGCATCTATTTCTTCTTGGGATAAAAAACCATTACTCATTCTCAATCACATCCTTATCTAAAATATCTAAAAGTTCTATTCCTATGTTTTTTCCTATAATTCCTGGTTTACCAATAAAACATTCATCATCTTCTACAAATACTTTAACTGGATCTGCGCTTTGAGAATTTAGAATTAAAACATCCCCCTTAACCAATTTCAAGAAACTATCTATACTTATTTCTGTTTCACCTAGCTCAACATGCATATTAACTTCAACTGGTTGTATTCCCTTCATAAGTTTTTCTTTAGCCTCTAATTCTATTTCTGAATCATCAGTCTTAAACCAATATTTAACTATTAATTTATCAAGTATTTTTTCTACACTTAAATATGGAATACATAAATTCATATAGGTTGTATTTTTACCAAGTTCTACCGAAAAACTTAATAAAGCTACTGGTTCATTAGGTGCTAAAGTTTGATTTGCTGATGGATTAGTTTCAAGACCTTCAAATTCCGGCTTAACATCTAATATTCCATCCCAGGCTAAAATTAAAGAATCTATCATTTCTGAAGTTATATTGGATAATATATTTTTATCTATTTCAGAAAATTCTTTCGTCTTATCATCTATATTACCTGTTCCACCTAAAAGTATATCTAAAACCTGAGATGAAAATTGAGGATTCATTTCAAGTAAAATATTACCTTGCAGTGGATGCATTTTAAATATAGTTAGTATTGTAGGATTAGGAATTGAATGGACAAATTCCTCATAAGTTATCTGTTCTACCGTTTGTATCTCAACCCTTACATGTTTTCTAAGCTGACCCGAAAGATAATTGCTAACAATTCTAGCAAAAGAGTCATGAACCATTTCTAAAGTTCTTATATGATCTTTAGAGAACTTTTGTGGACTTCTAAAGTCATATTTCTTTATTCTATGTTTTTCCTCTTTTTCTTTTAATTGCTCTGGTTCAACATCACCTGTGGATAAGGCAGATAATAACGCATCTATTTCGTTTTGACTTAAAACCTCTGCCATTTCTCTCCCTCTTTCTTATTGATTTATCAATTTTTCAATGTCTATTATTGTTAGTAACTTTCCATTTACTTCAATAACCCCATTTATATAAGATTCAATATTATGAGTGTCAAGTTTTTGTAATTTTTGTTCATCAATATCAATTACTTCTTCTACCTCATCAACGGTAATACCAATTTCCTCTTCATCTAATTTTAATATAATTATATTATTTTGTTTTTTTTCTGATTTAATATTAAATAATAAATTTATATCAATTAAAGATTTTATGCTTCCTCTAAGATTAATTAAGCCTTTAATATATGATGGTGCCTTAGGCACTAAAGTTATATTCATCATATCATTTATGCTTAATATCTTATCTGTTCCAACTGCAAAATGTTCTTCCCCTAATTTAAACATTACAAATTGCATATCATTGCCTCCTAATTTTATTTTATCCAACTACTTTTCTGATAGCTTCTAAAACTCTATCAGCTTGGAACGGTTTTACTATAAAGTCTTTTGCTCCAGATTTTATTGCATCCATAACCATTGATTGTTGTCCCATAGCAGAACACATAACTACTTTTGCTTGTGGATCGAAGGCTCTTATTTCTTTTACTGCTTCTATCCCATCCATATCTGGCATTGTTATATCCATTGTAACAACATCTGGCTTTTCTTTCTTATATAAATTTACTGCCTCTATACCATTTGCCGCTTCTCCAATTATTTCAAATCCATTTTTTTGTAGTATATCCTTTATCATCATCCTCATGAAAGATGCATCATCAACTATTAAAACTTTTGTCATTTCAATCCCTCCAAATTAACTTATTCCTAGTGATTCTAATATTTTTTCTAAAGATCCAGGAGCTGGCACAAAATAAAAATGTCCTTCTATTTTATTTTCTTCATCTCCTATAAATAATGTTTCTATATCTAAAACATACTCTTGATGCTGTCCAGTTTCAACAAAAGTTGAAACTAATATAGCATTTAGCATATCATTAGCTACCGCTGGTACTGAAGCTGTTGCTTTAAGTCCTGTAAAGTTTGCTATAGCATTCATAAAAGATGACGCTATTATATTTCCTATTTCACCCATAACTGAAATTCCCATTTCCGTTAAAGAAGATTCATCTTGTTTTATCAATTTTGAAATCATATTTAATGCCACGTCTTTTTCAAAAACATAAAGAATACTTCCTGGAATATCATCTAGTACCCTTACTAATACAGCTACAACTTCATTTTCTTTATAGTTATTAAATAACTCGTCAAATTCTATTAAATTAGTACTAGGTACTGACATATCTATTTTTGTTCCTAACAAAACAGATAATGATGTTGCAGAGTTTCCTGCTCCTATATTTGATACTTCTCGCAAAGCATCTAGCTGTATTGAAGATAAATCCCTATATTCCATAATTATCCTCCTTTCTAGATCAATGCTGCAACGTCAAGAATCAATGTTACTAACCCATTTCCTAATATCGTTGCCCCTATATATTCCTTTAGAGACTTTAATGTTTTACCTAATGGTTTAATTACAATTTCCTGTTGTCCAAGTAGAGAATCAACAAGTAATCCAACAGTCTTTTCCCCTATTTTAACTATAATAATAAATTTCTTTTTCGTTTCTTCATTATTAATGTTAAGTATTTCATTTAGTCTAATAAGAGGAATAATACCATCCCTATAAACTATGACTTCTTCTCCATTAGTTTTCTTTATGTTCTTTTCTTTATAATCTATAACTCTATCAATAAACCCTAAGGATATTGCTAAAGTTTCTTCACCTACTTTAACAAGTAATGCTTGTATTATTTGTAAAGTTAGAGGTAATTTTATTATAAAATTAGATCCCTTACCTTCTTCACTAATAACATCAACAGTTCCACCTAATGATGATATTTTTGTTTTAACAACATCCATACCAACACCTCTACCTGAAATATCCGTTACAACAGTATTAGTACTAAAACCTTGAGCAAAAATCAAGTTTTTAATATCATTATTACTTAAACCTTCTGTATTTATACCAATCTTTTCAGCTTTAGCTTTAACTTTCTCTACATTAATTCCAGCTCCATCATCTGATACTTTTATTAATGCCTTTGTACCTTCTTGATACGCCACAAGTTTAATTGTTCCAACAGGATCTTTTCCACTTGCAATTCTTTCTTCTTTACTTTCAATTCCATGATCTGCTGCATTTCTTAATAAATGAATTAATGGTTCACCTATTTCATCAATTACTGTTCTATCAAGTTCTGTATCTGAACCTTCTAAAACAAAGTTTATTTCTTTTTTCAATTCTACAGATAAATCTCTTATCATTCTTGGGAATCTATTAAATACAACTTCAAGTGGTAACATCCTTATTTTCATAACTAAATCTTGTAAATCAGAAGTTGTTCTTTCAACTTGTTCTATAGTTTCTATTAATTCTTGAGACTTATCATTTATAACTATTTGTTCTAGTCTAGTTCTGTAAATTACAAGTTCCGAAACCATGTTCATAAGTTTATCTATTCTATGTAGATCAACTCTTACTGATTGATGAGACTTCTTATTTCCGTCTTCTCTATGTTCCTTTTTAGCTGATTTATTTGCTTTTTCTTTTACAGGTATTTTTTTTATTTCATCAACCACATTACCTTCATTACCTTCATTTTTACAATCTTCATCCATTTTAACATAGTATGTTTCAACTTTTTCAATTTCTGATATATTATTAACTAAAGTTTCTATATCTTCTTTTGATCTTGTTGTTATCAATACAAAGTATAATTCTGTTTCAAAATGCTCATTTTCAATATCTTCTGTAGATGGGAAGGACTTTAAAATTTCCCCTTGATTTTCTAATTCTTGTACTATTAAAAAAGCTCTTGCAGATTTTAATAAAGTATCTTCTCTTAAAGTTATTTTTATATTAACTCCATTAAAACCATTTTCCTTAGCTTGTTTTAAAACAGATATATCATATTGATTTAAAAAATAATTAATATCTTTTTCCTCTTCAATACCTGTATCTTTAACATCTAAATCAGATAAATCTTCTTCCTCATTAGCAACTTCTTCTAAAGCAGTTATTATTGAAGATATTTCAACTTCTTCATTATTCCCAACTTCTATGTTACTAACCATTCTTTCTAAGGTATCTAAACAATCGAATAAAACTGTAACTACATTTCTAGTTACATCAAGCTTACCTTCTCTAAACTTTGATAAAACATCCTCCATCTTATGTGTTAGTTCAGCAATTGTGCTAAATCCCATTGTAGCAGCCATACCTTTTATAGTATGAGCCACTCTAAAAATTTCATTTAACCTATCCATATTATTAGGATTTTGCTCTAAATCAAGTAGAGCTTCATTTAAGGTTTGTAAATTTTCCATTGATTCTTCTAAAAACATTCCCATATATTGAGATACGTCCATTAAATTTCACCCCTTTATATTTTCTTATAAATAAAAGTAGATACCTTTTCCAATCCAAACTCTTTATAATTATATATACTTTCAGTAGCTCCTACAAATAAAAGTCCACCCTTTTTAAGTGAATCTGCAAATTTTTTAAAAATATCCTTTTTCACTTCATTTTTAAAATATATAATTACATTTCTACATATAATTAAATCAAAGTCTTTTTCATAATTACCTAAAATTAAATCATGTTTTTTAAAATTAACTATGGATTTTAATTTATTATCTACAATATATTTCCCATTATGTTGATTAAAATATTTTTTCCTATAAATATCGCTAACATTTTTTATGTCTACTTCTGAAAATTCACCCTTTCTAGCCTTTTCTAATATAGTATTATCTATATCAGTGGCTATAATGGTATTTATACCTTTTGAATTAATATCATTTAATATCATTGCTATACTGTAAGGTTCACACCCTATTGAACAAGCTGCACTCCAAATCTTAAGCTTATTTGTCTTTTCTAAATATATTTTTAAATTTTTTTCAAGTTCCTTAAATAATTCTGGATTTCTAAAAAACTCTGTAACATTTATTGTTATAAAATCTAAAAACCTCTGTTTTTCTTCTATATTTGTTGTTAAAAGCTTTTTATATTCTGTAAGAGAGCTTATTCCTATTCTTGACATTAAACTAGTAATCCGCCTATTTAATTGTTCTTGCTTATATGCATTTAAGTTAATATTGAATTCTTTGTATATCCAATTATGAAACTCTATAAAATCCATATCTTCCTCCTAGCCTCTTTTTACTAAACTCTTCAATTTTGTTGAAATATCATCTATAGGAAGAACATAGTCTACGCATCCAGTTTCATAAGTAACTTTAGGCATCCCATATATTGTTGATGTTTTTTCATTTTGAGATATAGTTATTCCTTTATTCATTTTCACAACTATAGTTCCTTCTGCTCCATCTTTTCCCATTCCTGTTAATACTACTGATATTATTCTATTAGTATAAACTGTAGAAGCTGTTATAAAAAGTTTATCTACAGCTGGTCTCACTCCCCATAAAGGTGGATCGCTATTAATCTTAATTATCCCAGGTTCTATTACAACCATGTGATAACCTCCTGGAGCTATATATATCTTGTTTTTTTCAATATATAATCCATCTTTAGCTTCCATAACTTCTAACTTGCAATTTTTATTTAATCTTTCTGCAAAGGCTTTTGTAAACCCTCCTGGCATGTGTTGTACAATTAAAACTGCTGCATTTAAATCTAGGTCTAATGCTGATATTACCTTTTCAATTGCATTAGGACCGCCAGTTGATGCCCCTATCAAAATAATATCACGCATATTCTTAATATTACTATTTGTCAATAGTGCATCACCTCCTATAATTCTTTTAACTCACAACCAATACTTTTTATTGTAACCCTACCATCTTTACTATCAAAAATCATTGTTCTACCTTTATTACCACCTACATCTTCTGCTAATAATGGTATTGATAATCTTTTTATTACCTCAATTGCCGCTTTACTATTTCTTTTTCCTATATCACTTGAAATTTTCTATCCGGAAAATTAAACATTGAGGCTCCTCCTGCAATTTTTGCTGTAATACTTGTCTTTCTACAGCCTAAATTCAGCATTTTTTTAAATAAATCTTCTATACCTAAATCTGCATATTTTAATGGGTTTACTATATTCTTGAATTGATTGCTATCAGGTAGCATTATATGTACTAGACCTCCAATTTTTTTATCACTATCATACAAGGCAATCCCTATACAGGATCCTAATCCCATAGTAATTAATCTATCTGGGGAATAAACAACAGCGGCATCAGCGATTCCAACTCTAATCTCTTTATTTTCCTGCACTTTTGTCACCCCTGAAATATAATCTCTTCTTCTTCAACTGTAAGTATTTTATCTAAATTTAATAATATAACTATACTATTATTTTTTTTAACAAGGCCTCCTATATACCTTTTTGATACCAATGTTGAAAGGCTATCTGAATTGTTAATTTCATCTTCTGTTATACTTACTACTTCACTTACGCTATCTACTAATATTCCAAATTTTCCACTTTCTCTTTTTACAACTATTATCTTTTTCTCAGCAGAATCTAAGACTTTAAACTTGAATTTTTTCACTAAATTTATAACTGGTAATACTCCAGTTTCATAATCTATTACACCATCTAAAAAGTCTGGTGAATCAGGTAACAATGTCGGGTCTTCATATCCTAGGATTCTTTCAACTTCCATTATATCTGTCGCATAAAATTCATTTCCTAACTTAAAAATTAATATTTTTATCTCCTTCATTTTCTCTCCTCCTATAGAAGTAACTTGTCTACAACTAAACTTCCATCTTTATCTTCATATATGTGTATATCTTTAGATGGCTTGTCTAGTATATATTTTTTACTTCCTATTATAAATATAGTATTTTGATACGCTATATCTGTCTTTATTTCTCCATGATTATCAACTTCTAACTTAGTTGCTACTCCAGAATCACTCCCTATAGTAGTTCCATATATACCTTTTATAGCTTTTAAATGCCCTCCCCTACATACAGATGATTTTTTTTCAAAAATAATATTATTAGTAGAATATAATTGGGAAGTAAATAAGCCTTTTCCTATTACAATTATATCTCCCATTACATTTATTTTACTTTCTTGTGCATATTCAATAGTCAAGTCATACTTGATTATTGATTCTTCTTTAACTTCTTCTAATTCTTTATTAATTTCATTTATTATTCCTTCTATTTCTATTATATTTTTAATATTGCTTGGTCCATATCCTAAAAGTTTTTCCTTTATTAATTTTACTACTTTTGAATTATAACAATTATCCTTTAAAGAACTGGACATAATCTTAATCCCTATCTTAGGAATACTTTTATACTTCGATTCCATTAATGTTTTAATCATTATTCCATCTGAAATATTATTTTTAACAATACTTTTTTCTTTTATAAATGTTAAATTACTAAATAAAGAATTAAGTTCTTCTTTTAATTTAATTAAGAAATTAACCCTTTCTTCTTTAATTAAATCCATTCCTCCTATATCTACAGTAGAGTTCACAATATTCCCTAAAATCTTTGTAGTTTTATTGGCTTTAATTTCAGAATTAAATGCACCACCATTTATAGAAAGAGTCCCCCCAGAACTAACTTTCATACCTTCTGTAACTTTTCCATTTATTTCCACATTTGCTGAAAAATTAATATTACCTGTAGAAATAGTCACATCTTTGTTTAAAACATATATAGGTTCTATCCAAATACTAGTTTTATTAAAACTTGGTTTTCCAGCTATAGTTGAAATGAATTTATCATCGACTATTTTACATCCTTGTCCTGCTGTATAGTTCACATTTTTTTTAGGCTTACTTGGGATTATCTCTGAAAAAACATTCATACCATCAATTCCATTTTTCCCTTTAATAATCTCGGCTAAAACTTCATTTCCTTTAACACTAGTTATATAATTTATATTTCTATAATCTATTTTTATTGAATTTTCATTTGTTTTTCTATCTCTTTCTCCAATAAATAACATTTTAAGTTCATCTTCTATTGGTTGAATCACTTTAATTCCTTTTGCAATTAAAACCTTTTCTAAATTTATATCATCTTTTAATAATTTAATAGATTCATTTTCTATTCCATAATTTATACCTTGATTTCTTATATAATCATATATTTCTTCTTCCCTTATTAAAGGTGGATATTCCCCATCTCTTTCATAAGTTTCTACTTCTAAATTTTCTGTTTCACTACTATCTTTAAGTGAATGAATTTTTTCTTTTATATATTGTATTTGCATATAAGCTTCTGTTTTATCACGGTTTAAGCTTATATCTATTATACGTTTACCCTTTTCTACTAGCTCTTCAAATATTATTTCATCTTTTTCGGTAACATTCATAGGTCTATTTACATCTTCTCCATTTAATATAATCTTCCCTTTTTTAGATGGATAAATAGTAGCTGGTTTGCCCTTTTCTTTAGGGTTTTTAACTATTATCTGTTTATTATTTATAGCTACACTTCCATCTATACCATAGATTTTGTTAGAGTTTTCTTCCATATTCCAACACCTCTCTATTTATATATCTTTATATTTATAAGTTTATAATATCATAGTTTAAAATATTTTTAAATATTATTTAACTTTCTTTAAAATTTTTGTTAATTTTGAAAGTTTTTTGTATATTTCTCCATATCATCATTAAACTTATTCATAAGATTTCTCATAACTTCATTATGTATATCAAACTCTATATCATTAACTTTAGCTATAGGTAATATGTTAGGTGAAGTTCCTGATATGAAAAGAGCATCATATTTTTCTATATCTTGATATTTTATATTTTTTTCTTCAAATTTAATATTATTCTGTTTACTAGTTCCTATTATTCTACCTCTAGTTACTCCTGGAAGAACATCTTCAATAGGAGATGTATATAATATTTCATCTTTAATCATAAATATATTCGATTTGCTTCCTTCTGTTATGTATCCACTATTATTAACTAATATAGCTTCAAAAGCATTATTTTTATTAATTTCTTCTGTTACTCTTTTTCTGAAGGTTGAATCCACTACCTTTACATTTGGATTTTTTCTTTCTCCATGATAAAAAATAGTATTAACTCCCTTTTCATACATTTCTTCTGTAGGATAAGAATGTTTAATTGCTATTATTTTCATAGTATCTGTTTTTACATCGAATGTTAATTTTATATTTCCAAATTTCATACTATTTTCTTTTATTAATCTTAAAATATATTCCCTAATCTTATCATATTTATAAGAAAACACTTTATTTGATAACTTAAAGGAAGATTCTAATCTTTTTATATGATCTTCATAAAATAAAGGTACTCCATTAGAAACTCTAAATACCTCATAAATTATTCTTTCTTTTTCATTTGTATCTTTCGTATAGTTGCTTATTTCTTCTATGTGTCCATCTTCTAAATAGTACTTTAAAATAGCTTCCATCTTTAATGCTTTCCTCCTCTTTTTTTAATTTTAGTATAAAAAGTATCTTCCAAATATAAAATATTATTACCAAACATTAAAGTAATCACATTAATATTTATTTATACCTACTTAGTTTACATAAAATATTGATAATTTAAGTATGAAACCTTTTTTCCATACTTAATCTAAGTATATACTATATCTATTTATATTTAAATAATTTACTTTTTTATTATCAATTAAAATTTTCTTGTAAATTATTATATTACATAAAAAATTACCGTTAAATAATAACAGTAATTTAAATATTTATTTAATATCTTTTATAAATTTTTCTATTCTATCCAAACCCTTTTCTATTACTTCCATAGAAGTGGCATAAGAAAGTCTTATATATTTATCAAGACCAAATCCAATACCAGGAATTACAGCTACCTTTTCTTTTTCTAATATTTGTTTTGCAAAATCTAAAGAAGATTCAATAACTTTTCCATTATAACTTTTTCCATAGTAGTTAGATATATCTACCATTATATAAAAAGCGCCTTTAGGTTTTATAATGGAAATATCTTTCATCTCTCTAATTCTGTTTATCATATATTTTCTTCTATTATCAAATTCTTTAACCATATAATCTACACTATCTTGATCTCCAGTTAAAGCTTCTAATGCTCCGTATTGAGAAATAGAACTAGCATTTGATGTCATATGACTTTGAATGCTACTCATCAACTTTGCTATTTCTTTATTTGAGGCAGAATATCCTATTCTCCATCCTGTCATTGCATAAGACTTTGATAATCCATTAATTATGATAGTCCTATTTAACGCATCTTCTGATAAAGATGCTATACTTATATGTTTTTCTCCATCATATATTAATTTTTCATATATTTCATCAGATATAATTAAAATATCATTTTTTCTCGCAAAAGCTGCTATATTCTCTAGTTCATCCCTATCATAAATGCTTCCAGTTGGATTATTCGGACTATTAATAACTATAGCTTTAGTCTTGTATGATAAAACCTCTTCAAGTTCTTCTAATGTATATTTATAATCATTTTCCCTCTTAGAATTACAATAGACAGGTATCCCACCAGCAATCTTTACAAGTTCAGGATAACTAACCCAATAAGGTGTTGGTATAATAACTTCATCTCCTGGATTTAATATAGATAAAAACGTATTAGCTAACCCTTGTTTCGCTCCTGTAGAAATTATAATTTGGCTTGGATCATAATCTAAATTATTTTCTTTTTTCAACTTATTACATATAGCTTGTCTTAATTCTAATATGCCACTTGTTGCAGTATACTTAGTTTTTCCATTTTCCATAGCTAAAGTAGCAGCTTTAATAATATTACTTGGAGTATTAAAGTCAGGTTCTCCAGCCCCAAAACTAGTTATATCAACACCTAGTTCTTTTAATTCCTTTGCCTTTGCAGTAATTTCTAGTGTAATTGACGGATTAATTTCCATTGCTTTATTTGAAAACTTCAAAATAACCTCCCCTTATTTATTATACATAAGTAATTTATTTAATAATTTTTCATTTATTCCATAACTTCCTATTAATTTTTCGTTATAACAATCTTTTCCATGATAATCACTACCACCAGTTATTAAAAGTTTATATTTTTTCGCTAAGTTATAAAACTTATTTGTCTGTTCTATATCATGACTTGGATGATAGACTTCTAATCCTTCTAACCCAAAGCATTTAAGTTCCCTTACTAAGTATTCTATTTCTAAATTTTTATATACTTGTCCAGGATGGGCTAAAACAGCTATGCCTCCAGATCTTGTTATAACTTCAATTGTAGATTTATAATCTAATTTATGTCCTTTTACAAAGGCTGGCTTTCCTTGAACTAAATAATTAGTAAAAGCTGATTTATAATTATTAAAGTATCCTTTTTCAACCATAGCTTTTGCAATATGACTTCTTCCAATAGATGAAGTCCCTTTAACATCTAAATCTTCAATTTCTATAAAAATATTTTCTTTCTTTAACTTAAATAATATTTCTTTAACTCTTTTTATTCTATCTTCTTTTAATTTATTTACAACATTAATTAAATTTTCGTCTTTATAATTTATGAAATAGCCCAATATATGTATATCTAATTCATTTATTTCAGAACTTATTTCTATTCCAGATATTATATTGATTTTATTAACCTTTTCTTTTATATATTGAGACGATATGCAATCATGATCTGTAATTGAAATACTTTTAATACCTTTTATTTCTGCCATCTTAACAATTTCTTCCGGGGTTAAAGTTCCATCTGAAAAGTTTGAATGTATATGTAAATCTGCACATTTCATATTAACCACCTTATTTCTTCATTTTATATAAAGAATATATCATTATTAATATAAAATGACAATTAAAAAAAGTGCCTTATTTGGCACTTTTTTTATTCTTCTGCTAAATCTTCACTATAGAATTTTGAAACTCTTTCGAATTCTTCTTCTTCTGGAATTTCTAATTCTCCAGACTCAGTAGATCTAAATAAGTAAACAGAATCTTCATTAGGATCTTGAGCTAATATATATTCATTTTCTTCAAATTCAAAAGCATCAATAATTGGGCATGATACTACATTACCGTTATCATCTTCTAAATCTACTACAAAGTTTTCATGATGATCTTCTCCACATCCGCAGCCTTCACCATGTTCGTGATCATGATCATGTTCACAATTGCAAGTAGTTTCTTCATTATCGTGGCATCCACATTTCTTTTCGTTTTCCATTTTAAAATCCTCCTTTATCGGTTCTTTCTCTACTTAATTCTACCCTTAATTTATAAAAATTAAAAGCTTTAATTGAAATTTCTTTTATAAAAAGATCTTTTATCAAAACTATATGATTTTTCATACCTTTTAAGCTATGTATCGATATATTTATGCATATTATTAAAGATAAAAAATAAGAGGCTAATAGCCTCTTATTTTAATAAATTACTTTTGTTCTGCTAATCTCTTGTATCCTGCTAATCTATCCATAGCATCTTTTTCTGTCTTAGCAAATAAAGCTTCTGCTTGCTCTGGGAATGCCTTAGCTAATGAAGCATATCTAACTTCACCCATTAAGAAATCTCTAAAGTTTGATTTAGGTTCTTTTGAATCTAAACTAAATGGATTCTTAGTTCCTTCAAGACTTGGGTTAAATCTGTAAAGACCCCAATATCCACATTCAACAGCTTTCTTAGATTCATCTTGACTGTTAGACATACCACTCTTAATTCCATGACTGATACATGGTGCATATGCTATTATTAATGATGGTCCATTATAAGCTTCTGCTTCTGCTATCGCCTTAAGAGCTTGATTCTTGTCAGCTCCCATATTAATTTGAGCTACATATACGTATCCGTAAGTCATAGCCATCATTCCTAAGTCTTTCTTCTTAGTCTTCTTACCTGAAGCAGCAAATTTAGCTATTGCAGCAGTTGGTGTAGATTTTGAAGATTGACCACCTGTATTTGAATATATTTCTGTATCCATTACAAGAACATTTACGTCTTCTCCAGAAGCTAGAACATGATCTAATCCACCGTATCCGATGTCATAAGCCCATCCGTCTCCTCCGAAGATCCATTGTGATCTCTTAACTAAGAAATCTTTATCCTTTAATACTTCTCTTGCATAATCAGCATCAACTGATTCTAATGTAGCAACTACATTATTAGCTCTATCTCTAGTAGCTTCGCCACTATTCATATGATCTAACCAGTCTTTAAGAACTAATTTAACATCTTCTGAAGTTTCAACTTCTAATCCAGTCTTGATATGTGAAGCTATTCTTTCTCTTATAGCGCTAACACCTAAGAACATACCTAATCCGAATTCAGCATTATCTTCGAATAATGAGTTAGCCCATGCCGGACCTTGACCTTGACTGTTTACAGTATAAGGAGTTGCTGGAACTGATCCACCCCAAATTGATGAACATCCTGTAGCATTAGCTATCATCATTCTATCACCAAATAATTGAGTTACAAGCTTAGCATATGGAGTTTCTCCACAACCTGCACAAGCACCTGAGAATTCAAGTAATGGTTTTTCAAATTGGCTACCTTTAACTGTATTTTTATTCATCGGATTCTTCTTAGGAGTTAAATCATTAACAGAATAATCCCAAGCTTCAATTTGATCATGTTGTGATTCTTGAGGTTTCATTATTAATGCTTTTCCTGGTGCTGGACATACTTGAGCACAGTTTCCACATCCAGTACAATCTAATGGAGTAACTCCAATTGTATAGAACATTGGCTCTTCTGTCTTTAATGCCTTAGCTGGCTTTGTTTTAAATCCTGCTGGAGCATTTTCTACTTCCCCTTCTGTTGATAAGAATGGTCTTATCGCAGCATGTGGACATACATATGAACATTGGTTACATTGAATACATTTTTCCTTATCCCATTCTGGAACATTAACAGCTATACCTCTCTTTTCATAAGCAGCTGTTCCTGCCATGAAAGTACCATCTTCCATTCCTTTAAATGCTGAAACTGGTAATCCAAATCCCTTTTGAGCATTTATTGGTTCAACTATATTAGTTATGAAATCTGGTTTAACTTTTTTATCTTCAACTACTTCATCTTTTAGATTTGCCCAATCATCTGATACGTTAATTTTAACTATTGATTCAACGCCCTTGTCTATTGCAGCGTTATTCATATCAATAACATTTTGACCCTTTTTACCATAAGATTTAATAACAGCTTCTTTTAAGTATTTAGCCGCGTCTTCTACTGGTATTATATTAGCAATCTTAAAGAATGCAGCTTGCATTATCATATTAATTCTTCCGCCTAGTCCAATTTCTTGAGCTATCTTAACAGCGTTTAATGTATAGAATTCAATATTGTTTTGAGCTATAAATCTCTTCATTGAATTTGATAACTTTTTATCAACTTCTTCTGGAGACCAAATTGTATTTAATAAGAATTTACCATTTTTCTTCAATCCTTCTAATACATCATATTTATAAACATAAGCTTGGTTGTGACATGCTATAAAGTCAGCTTTATCTATAAGATATGGTGATTTA
This sequence comes from Clostridium sp., assembly GCA_029257045.1. Lineage (GTDB taxonomy): Bacteria > Bacillota > Clostridia > Clostridiales > Clostridiaceae > Clostridium. The sequence continues at coordinate 63,328 of JARIDB010000076.1, read as the reverse complement.
ATTGGTGTTTTACCGAATCTTAAGTGAGAAACTGTAATACCACCTGATTTTTTAGAATCATATGAGAAATATCCTTGAGCATACATATCTGTATGATCTCCAATAATCTTGATAGCGCTTTTATTAGCACCAACTGTACCATCTGATCCTAATCCCCAGAACTTACATGCTTTAGTTCCTTCTGGTGTAGCATCTATATCATCTACTACTTCTAATGAAGTATTTGTAACGTCATCAACTATTCCTATAGTAAATCCATTTTTAGGATTTTCTTTTGATAAGTTTTCAAATACTGAAGCAATTTGTGCTGGATTTGGATCCTTAGAACCTAATCCATATCTTCCTCCAACTATAACTGGAGCATTTTTTCTTCCGTAGAATGCACTTTGTACATCTAGATATAAAGGTTCTCCAATTGATCCTGGCTCTTTAGTTCTATCTAAAACAGCTATAGATTTAACAGTAGTTGGAATAACCTTCATTAATTTTTCTATTGAGAATGGTCTGTAAAGTCTTACTTTAACAGCTCCAACTTTTTCTCCTTTAGCCATTAAGTAATCAACAGTTTCTTCAGCAACATCAGTTGATGAACCCATTGTTACTATAATTCTATCAGCATCAGGTGCTCCATAATAATCGAAACAGTGATATTCTCTACCAGTTAATTTAGTTATTTCAGCCATATAGCCTTCAACAACTTCTGGAATATCTTCATAGAATCTATTAACAGATTCTCTTGTTTGGAAATAGATATCTGGATTTTGAGCTGTTCCTCTTGTCACTGGGTGATTTGGGTTTAAAGCTCTTTTTCTAAACGCATCTAAAGCATCGTAATCAACTAATTTAGCTAATTCGTCATATTCTAATACTTCGATTTTTTGAATTTCGTGAGAAGTTCTAAATCCGTCGAAGAAGTTCATAAATGGAATTCTAGTTTTAATTGAAGTTAAATGAGCTACAGGAGATAAGTCCATAACTTCTTGAACTGATCCTTCTGCAAGCATTGCAAAACCAGTTTGTCTTGCAGCCATAACGTCTTGATGATCTCCGAATATACTTAATGAAGAAGTCGCTAAAGCTCTAGCTGATACGTGGAATACTGTTGGAAGCATTTCACCTGCTATTTTGTACATGTTTGGTATCATTAATAAAAGTCCTTGAGATGCTGTGTATGTTGTTGTTAATGCACCAGCTTGTAAAGATCCGTGAACAGCACCAGCTGCACCCGCTTCTGATTGCATTTCCATAACCTTAACAGGTTGACCAAATATGTTTTTTCTTCCTTGTGCTACCCATTCGTCAACAGTTTCAGCCATAGTTGTTGATGGTGTAATTGGGAATATAGCCGTTACCTCTGTAAATGCATATGATATGTGAGCTGCAGCAGTATTACCGTCCATAGTTTTCATTTTTCTCATCGTATTAGACCTCTCTTCCATATAATAATTTTTACAAATAACTTTGAATACAGAGCAAAATAAACCTGTATTTTAAAAATTTACATTAGAGTAATTTTCTTTTACTCCTTGAAACGTCTCTTGGTGTAAACTTACTCAAAGGATTTATTCCGCTAATAATTCACCAAGTTCTTTAGCTTTTAAAAGTTCATCATTACTTGGTGTTTCTTTAACAGCGATGTGTCCTATAACATTAAAGCCATAATCTTTCATACGTTGAACCCAGTCATTCATAAATTTTCCATCGTCCCATCCAAATGAGCCAAATAATACTAACTTCTTATTATTATTTGATACTAATTTTAGTTTGGTTATAAATGGTTCCATCTCTTCTTGCTCGATTCTATTATTATCCATTGATGGGCTTCCAAAAGCTACAGTATCTGATTCTATAACATCCTCAATCGTGGCATCTGAAACATACTTGATTTTCACTTCTGCATCTTTCGCCTTAATACCTTCTAATATTGAATTTGCTAGAATTTCTACGTTGCCTCCATTGCTCCAATAAATAATAGATACTTTATTCATATATACATCACCACCTTATCCTTTGACTAAATTTAAGTCACCTATTAGGTACTTACACTACCTAATTTTTCTTACTATTTTATTATATAATACTATTTTTATTTTGCAAGTTTTAAAGGGGACATATTATGCCATTATAACCTTTTCACAATAAAAGTTTTATATTTTTTTACTTTTAATATTATTTATTATTACCTTTAAAATTGCATCTCCACCATCTAAAACTTTACTATTCAACATATTTTTAGTTAAAAAATCTTTTTTATTCCTAAGTTCATTAATTTTTTCTAAAATCAGTTCTTTTTTTTCTATCATTTCATCTTCATCTAGAACAATAGAATATCCTTCTTTTTCAAAGGATGCAGCATTTAAAATTTGATCTCCTCTACTAATCTTTTTTGACAAAGGAATTAATAGTGTTGGCTTTCTTAAGGCAAGTAACTCAAATATAACATTTGCTCCTGCCCTTGATATTATATAATCCGCTGATTTTAAAAGATGTGGTAGTTCATCTTTTGCATATTCAAATTGAACATAACCTTTTTTATTTGTTAAATTATTTGCAAGATTACCTTTACCACAAATATGAATAATATTAAAATTCTCAATTAATTTATCAAGATTTTTTCTTATTTCTTCATTTATACTTTTCGCACCTAGACTTCCGCCTATAACAAGTAGTATTTCTTTATCTTCATTAAACCCGCAGATAGCTCTTCCTTTTGATTCATTTCCATCTAAAATTTCTTTTCTAATTGGAGTTCCTGTTAAAACTCCTTTTCCCTCTTTTACATAACTTAAACTTTCTCTAAAAGTTACACATAACTTGGATGCAAAAGGTGATGATAATTTATTAGCAAGACCTGGTGTTAAATCAGATTCATGAGAAATTACAGGTATTTTTCTTCTTGATGCAGCAATTACAACTGGTACTGCAACAAATCCACCTTTAGAAAAAATAATATCTGGTTTTTCTTTTTTTAATATTTTATTCGCTTGACTTATACCTTTAAGAACTTTAAAAGGATCTGTAAAGTTTTTTATATCAAAATATCTTCTAAGTTTTCCTGAGGATATTTCATAATATTGAATATTAGCATCTTTAATTATTTCCTTTTCTATTCCATCTTTACTTCCTATATATTTAATCTCAAAGCCTTCTTTTTTAAGCCTTGGCACTAAAGCTAAGTTTGGTGTAACATGACCTGCTGTTCCTCCACCTGTCATTATTATTTTATACTTGCTCATTTTAAAACCCCTTTTTTATAATCTATTTCAAATTTATTGTATGCTTTGTTTTAACTAAGTAAAACTTATATTCAGAGGGTTTTTTATATCCCACTGAATCTTAAATTTTTTATCATAAGTTGGATATTCCTATTACCATTATATTCATTAATATTAGGGTAATAAGTTATATCCATCTTTTTATTTATATAGCTACTACTACAAGCTTCATCAAATTGATTTTCTCCAAAATTCTCTATAAATTCTTCTTTAAAATTATCAAACTTATCAAAATTTATACCTTCTATATAAATATAGTTTCCATTTGTAATACTCTTAAATCTTATTTTAAAAAAGTTTTTGTTTTTCCCAAGAATCCACAGTCTTTCTGCCATTAAATCTTTTACTGCAAATAAAGGACTTGGATTTCCTTTTCCAAAGGGTTTTAATCCCTCTAAGATATTAATAATATCTTCATTTAAAAAGTTTATATGCATCTTTGAATCTATTCTTACAACTGGAAGCAAATCTTCCTCTGTTAATTTGCAAATTGAGTTAATCTTTTCTCTTAAAGGATTTATATTTTCTTCTAAAAGTGAAAGTCCTGCTGCCATTGGGTGCCCACCAAATTTATATAAATATTCACTACACTTACTTAATTCTTCTGTAATATTATACCCTTCTATAGACCTGGCTGAAGCTTTCGGCATTTCCTTACCTTTAGTTATAACTATAGCTGGTTTGTGATATCTTTCTTTCACCCTTCCAGCTACAATTCCTGCAATACTTTCATGAATTTCTTCATCATAAACTATAATTACTTTATCATCTTTATATTTATTTTCAACAACTTTCATTACTCGTTCTGCGCTTTCCTTTGTTAAATCCTGTCTTTTAATATTTAATTCATATAGTTGTTTTGCTAAATCTTTCGCCTTATATTCATCTTCTGTTATTAATAGTTCTACGGAAAGAGCTGCTGTTTCAAGTCTTCCTGTTGCATTTACACAAGGTCCAATTACAAATCCTAAATGGTATTCTTCTATTTTTTTACCTTCTAATCCTGTTAACCTATATAATTCTTTTAACCCCTTATTTTTAGTTTTATTCAAAAGTTCTAAACCTTTTTTAACTATAATTCTATTTTCATCTACTAAATCTACTACATCACAAACTGTTGCAATAGATGCAAACTCTATCAAATCTAAAAATTTATTTTTATCTATACCAAAAGCCTCATAAAGGCCTTGTGAAAATTTAAGAGCAATCCCCCCACCACAAAGTTTTTTAAATGGGTAATTACAATCATCTCTTTTCGGATTTATTATTGCATCTCCTTTTGGAAGCATTGGTATTAATTGACCTTCTTCATTTTCTCTTTTGGGAATATCATGATGGTCTGTTACTACCACTTTCATACCTAACTCTTTAGCAAGTTCTATCTCTTCAAATGCCGATATACCATTATCACAGGTTATTATAACTTCGCATCCTTCTTCTTTAAGTTTCTTAACTCTCCCACTATGCATTCCATATCCTTCTTCTTCTCTATGTGGAACATGGTAGTCAAAGTTTGCACCAATTGTTTTAAAAGCTTTATACAAAATCGTTGTACTAATAACACCATCACAGTCATAATCTCCATAGATAATAATTTTTTTATTATTTTCTACAGCATCTTTTATAATGCTAATTCCTTTATCAATATCCTTCATTAAATAAGGATCATAAAGTTCCTCAACATCCCCATATAAAAATTGCTTAGCTTCTTTTAATGTATCTATTTCTCTATTTGCAAGTAGCCTTAATATTAAAGGATTTTCTTCCATAGCATTAGAGAGCTTTAAAAAGCTCTCTTTTTTATTTGTTATTATCCACTTTTCTTTCATACTTCACCTACTAAAAATTTAAAAGCATAGATTTTTTTATTTTATCTACCTTTTCTGGTGCTACTAAGTTTAATATTTCAAAAGCAAACGGTATTGCTGCCGAAACTGCTTTACCTGTAATAATATTCTTATCTATTACAACTAAATCTTCTTTGTAATTTACATTTCCTATTTCATCTTCAAATCCAGGATAGCAGGTAATATTTAAACCTTCTGTTATTCCCGCTTTCCCAAGAACTATAGGTGCTGCACAAATAGCGCAAATAGTTTTTCCTTTTTCATTAAATTCTTTTACTAATTTTATTACTCTATCATCATCTCTTAATGTTGTTGCCCCTGGAATTCCTCCTGGTAAAACTAATATATCGTATTCTTCTATTTCTTTATCATCTATGTTTTTATCAGCTTTTATCTTAATTTTATGCGAAGTTTCTACTTCATTATTTTCAACTGAAAATGTATCAACAGTAACTTTTGCTCTTCTAAGAATATCTATAACCGTTAATCCTTCTAAAGTTTCAAAACCATTCGCTAATAATATAGCTACCTTTTTCATATAATTCTCCTAACTATATAACTTCTTTAACTTCATCTGAAAGCTCAATAGTCATTATACTACTACCTTTTCCTGCTCTATTTTGAAGTTTTATTTCCTCTATATCTACTTCTTTTTTAATTTTACTTTTTGTAATTAATGTTATTTTTTCTATGGCTGTTAAAGCTACTTCATTATTTGATATATTGCTTTTATTTATATTAACTTTTCCATAGACAACTTCATCCTCTTCTTTTAAACTTATTCCTGTAACTCCAGAAGCTATTTTCCCCATAGGATTTATATTTTCTGATGTGAATTTAATTCCCATGGCTCTTTTACTTACAATTAATACATCAACAACCTTATCTATAAATATATCTATAGATACTATCTCATCTTTATCTTGTTTAAACTTATAAACTAATTGAGATAAATAGTTTCCTTCAAATTCCTTTAAGTTTGTTTTCTTTATCATTCCCCTTTTAGAAAACATATAGACAAAGGCATTGGAGTTAAAATCTTTTAAAGAAAATATCTTTATAACTTTTTCATCTTTTTCAAAGTCATCTACAATTTTATTTAATTGCATTTCTTTATCAATAACACCTTTTAATAAAAATGCTGGTAATTTAAATACTTTACCTTTGTTTGTGAAAATTAATAATGTACTTAAAGTTGTTGTATTTACTTTTAAGTTTTCAATTTTTTTAGTTTTATTAAATGCCTTTATAATACCTTTAGAGTTTATTCCTATTGTAAACTCTGTAAACTCTATATTATTTTTGTACTCTACTCCAACAATCTCATCTGTTCTTGTTAAAGTAAATAATGATAATGGTAATATATTTCTAGCTTGATCTTCAATTTCTGGAATTTCTAAATCAAAGTATAGCCCTTCTTTAGTTCTAACAGAAAGGAAATCTTTTTTTTCTTCTTCCTTTATCAATATTACATCTTTAACATCTTCATTATCTTTTAATTTAATTCCTTGAAGTTTTGTATAATTAGTTTGGAATTTATCTAGGGAAGATTTTTTAATGCCGCCTTTTGTTGTTATAAACTGAAGATATTTATTCGGCATAAAATTATCTAATGATATTACATTTATTATCTTTTCCTCATCTAAAGATAATGTTTTTATAATGCTATCAATCCTTTCTCCTTTATCCTTCCATTTTCCTTCTGGAATGTTTATACCTTTAGTTTGATACATATATCCTTTATCTGTAAATATTAATATAGTTTCCATGGTATTAGAATTAAATAAATATTCTAACTTATCTCCTTCTCTATATTCAATATCTTCTGGATTTGCATTTAGCCTATTATAAGTTTTTACTGGTATCCTTTTTATAAATCCTTCTTTAGATAAAGTAACCATTATATCTTCTACAACTATTAATTCTTCTATATCTATTTTTGCTTCGTTATCATCATTAATTATTGCAGTTTTCCTAGGACTTTTAAATCTATCTGAAACGTCCTTTAATTCACTTTTTACTACTTTTAAAAGTTCTTTTTCAGAAGAAAGTATATTTTTTAAATACTTTATGGTTTTTTCAAGTTCTTTATATTCCTTTTCAAAAACCTTTATTTCAAGACCTGTTAATCTATAAAGCATAAGTTCTAAAATAGCTTCTGATTGGATTTCTGTAAATCCAAATCTATTAATTAAATTTGCTGAAGCATCCTTTTTAGATTTTGATTCTCTAATAGTCTTTATAACTTCATCTAATACATCAATAGCTTTAATAAAACCTTCAACTATATGAAATCTTTTTTCTGCAATTTCTAGTTCACGAATTGTTCTTCTTGTTACTATATCCTTTTGATGATTAACATAATGAGTTATTATAGTTTTAAGTCCCATTGTCTGTGGCTTACCATTAGATAATGCAACCATATTAAAACTTATATTGCATTGAAGGTCTGTTCTTTTAAACAGATATTTCAAAACCTTGTCCGCTACATCTTCATCTGCAGATTTTTTAAGTTCAATAACAGACCTAGTACCATTTCTATCAGATTCATCTCTAATATCCATTATCGATTCTAAAGCCTTTGAATGTTTTTTATCCCCTGTCATCTCCGATATTGACTGCAGAAGCTTCGCTTTATTTCTCCTATAAGGAAATTCTGTTATAACAATTCCAACTCTTCCGTTTTCAAGTTTTTCTATAGTTGTTTTCGCCCTTAAACTAACCCTTCCTTCACCTGTTTCATAAGCAGATAACATAGAGTTTTTGCCTATTAAAATCCCGCCCGTTGGAAGATCTGGTCCTTTTATATAATTCATTAATTCTTTGGTTGTTATTTCATTGTTATCTATGTACGCTAAAACGCCATCTGTAACTTCCCCTAAATTATGAGGTGGAATATTTGTTGCAAGACCAACAGCAATCCCAAAAGTCCCATTGACTAAAAGATTTGGATATCTACTTGGTAGTACTTTTGGTTCTAATTCACTTTCTGAATAATTCGGAACCATATCTACAGTGTTTTTATCTATATCTCTAAGCATCTCCATTGCAATTGGTGCGAGCCTAGCTTCTGTATATCTCATAGCTGCTGCTCCATCCCCATCCATAGATCCCCAGTTACCATGTCCATCTATTAAAATTTCATTTGTTGAAAATTTTTGAGCCATAATAACCATAGCATCATACACAGATGTATCTCCATGAGGATGGTACTTACCTAAAATATCACCAACTATTCTTGCTGATTTATAATAAGGTTTGTCAGGAAATGCCTTTAGTTGGTAAGCTCCATATAATATTCTTCTATGAACAGGCTTTAACCCATCTCTAACATCTGGCAACGCTCTATCTTTTGCTACTTCAATAGCATAAGGTAAAAAGTTATCTGGCATTGCTTCTTCTAAAAGAATTCTAATTATATTATTATCCTTTGGTATATCATTAACTTTCTTTGCCATAATATTTCTCCCCCCTAGGTATTTTAAAATTCTCCATACTTATAAATGTAGGCCTTTCTCGGGCCAACTATATCACCCATTAAAAGGGAAACCATTTTTTCTGCCTTTGCGGCATCTTCTATTCTAACTTGTAGTAAAGTTCTCGTTTCAGGATTTAAAGTAGTTTCCCAAAGTTGATTTGGATTCATTTCTCCAAGTCCTTTATATCTTTGAATTAAAGCATTCTTTCCAATTTCCTTTTTAACCTTTTCTAACTCATCGTCACTATATGCATATTTATGAACTTCCTTACCTTTAACATTCTTATAAACTTTATATAAAGGTGGTTGTGCTAAATATACATGTCCATTTGCAATTAAAGGTCTCATATATCTATAAATATAAGTCATCCATAAAGTTCTTATATGATAACCATCTACATCCGCATCACTCATAATTATAATCTTGTCATATTTTAAATCTTCTTCTTTATAGTTATCTAAGGTCCCTGTTCCTATAGCTGTATTAAATATTTTAAGCTCTTCTGAGGCTAAAACATTTTCTAGTTTTTGCTTTTCTGTATTCATTATCTTACCTTTAGATGGCATTATAGTTTGGAATCGTCTATCCCTTGCTTGTTTTGCCGATCCTCCAGCTGAATCTCCTTCTACAACTATAAATTCATTAACTGTATTATCTTTTAAACTACAAACTGCAACTTTTCCAACTAATGGAGATGCTCCCTTACCTACCTTTTTCTTTTCTGCCTCATTTATCTTCTTTATCTTATCCCTTCTTTGAGCTGCTTGAAGAGCATTATTTATTAACATAGTTGCTACTTCCTTATTATCTTCAATCCATTCCCCAAATTTAGTATAAGATAAATCATTCATCATAGTATAAGCTTCTGTAGTTCCTAGTTTAGTTTTAGTTTGACCTTCAAACATAGGATTAGTAATTTTAATCTTAATTATAGCAGTCATTCCTTCTCTTAAGTCATCGCCTTCAAACTCCTTGTCTTTTTCTTTTAAAAGTCCAAGTTTTTTAGCACCTTCCTTAAAAGCCCTAGTCATACCAGTTTTAAAGCCTGTTTCATGAGTTCCAGCTTCAGTTGTAGGTATATTGTTAACATAACTTGCTATATGTTCAGTGCTAGAATCTGTAAATTGAATACAAACTTCTCCTAGCATTTGTATATCGTTAACACTTCTTTCACCTTCAAAATAAATAGGTTCCTTATGAATAACAGTTTTGCTTTCATTTAAATATTCTATAAAATCTAAAAGCCCTTTTTCTGAGTAATAACTTTTTCTATGATCCTCATCTTTTCTTAAATCTATAAGTTCTAATTTAATCCCCTTATTTTGAAAAGCAAGCTCTTGTAATCTTTCATCAATAACATCAACATTAAACTCTGTTGTTGAAAACACTTCTTTATCGGGCATAAAAGTAATTCTACTTCCACTATCTTTAGTTTTTCCGACAACTTCAAGATTAGATATAGCTGTTCCTGGCATATCTCTTTTTAATTCTTTATCGTAGGCATAGCTAAACTTCTGCTTATATATACTTCCATTTTGATGAATTTCTACTTCAAGCCAAGAAGATAAAGCATTTACTACTGCTGCTCCTACCCCATGAAGACCTCCAGATGTTTTATAATTTTTATTATCAAACTTTCCTCCTGTATGCAGTTCAGTAAAAACCATTTCTACACCTGACTTTTTCTTTAATGGATGCATTCCTGTAGGTATTCCTCTTCCATTATCTACAATAGTTATACTCTTATCTTTATTTAAAATTACTGTAGCTTTATCACCATAACCATTTGATACTTCATCAATTGAGTTATCTAATATCTCCCAAACACAATGATGTAATCCCTTTGTTCCTGTTGACCCTATATACATTCCAGGTCTTACTCTAACAGGCTCTAGTTTTTCTAAAGAAGTTAGGTCTGTTACATCATAGCTCTTTTTTAACTCTTCACTCATAAAAACCTCCAAAACAACATTTGATATCTCTCATATATAAGTTCTTAAAATACTAATTTTATCTAAATCATATTAATTTATACTAAAATTAAATTTACCCTCTCTTTTGTAACTTATATAAACTTTATTAACAATATTTTAATTCTAACAAATTAAAAGTTAAATTAAAATCATAAATTTAAAATATTTTTTTAAATTTTAACTTAAAATAATTTTTTTTAATAATAAACTTAATATTAAATTATAATTTCAAATTTCTATTATTTAATTACCATAATATAATATAAACCTTTTTAAAGCAAAAATCAAACATACGTTCCTTTTATTTTATTTTAATTCAAAAAATAAAGTGAGGTAAAACCTCACTTTATTGAACTTCGCATATTTCAATGCTTCTTACATGTTTAGTTGGATTCCATTCTTTATTATTCTTTCTAAGCATACCTTCTATAGTAATTGGTATCCAAGTTAGAGTATATAAAGAATATAGTAAAAACCTTACAAATAAAATCAACTTTGCTTTTCCAAGAATTAATCTTACTGCTAAGAAATAAGCTAAATTAAAAGCAATATCTACTAAAAGTATTACCCCATAATTGTCTAAATTTTCTGCAACCATAGGTAAAACAAAAGTATTGGATGAATAAAAGGCAAACATTAAGAATAATCCTAATGAAATCTTTTTATCTAACTTCAGTATAAGTGGAGTCATTAAGAATTGCATTACTGTTAGTATCTTAAATAATGAATTTCCTAATAAATAGCTTACCAAATAAATATTAAGTCCTTCTTTTGTGGAACTTTGGGCAAAACTAAGAACCGCAGAAATACCTATCATAAGTGTAAAGAAGGGTTGAATTACATATAAAGCGCAATCTAGCATAAATAGTTTCCTTGTCTTTAAACCTTTCTTTAAAAGTTTAAAGAAATATCTTGAAGCTACATCTGTAAATCCTTGCATCCATCTTCTTCTTTGTACCCATGATTGTTTTAATGTTAAAGGTTTTTCATCATATATTATTGCGTCATGAGCCCAACCTACTTTTTCTCCGTTTAATATAAGCTTACAAGTAAATTCCAAATCTTCTGTTAAGCAAGTTGCTCCCCAACCAAGGTCTTTCAAAACTTCAGTATTAACAGCAAAACCTGTTCCACCTATTTGATTAGAAAGTCCAACATTCGATCTAGCTAATTGATACATTCTGTTTTGTGTCCAAAAAGCTATTGAATAGGAAGTAGCAATCCAAGAATCGTTAGGATTTTTACTATCTATATATCCTTGAACAACCTTGTATCCTTCTTGCATTTTCGAGTTTATTTCTTTACACCAATTTTTTGAAACTAAATTATCTGCATCAAATATTGCTACAGCATCATATTTATTATTCATTTTAAAGATTTTATCAAATAACCATTCTAAGGCATATCCTTTACCTTTTTCATTTTTGTTAAATCTTTCATAAACATAAACTCCGTATTTTCTTGCTACCTTTGCAGTATTATCATCACAGTTATCGGCTATTACAAAAATATCAAATAGTTCTTTTGGGTAATCCTGATTTAACATACTTTCTATTAATTTGCCTATAACAACTTCTTCATTATGAGCTGCAACAATCATTGCAAATTTATTTTTAGGTTTATAGTTTTTCTTTTCTTTTTTCCTATAAATCCCTGCCCATCCTAAAATAAAATAATACATCATAATTACAAAAACACTTATTTGAAATACAGCAGTTACGGTAGAAATAACATTTTTCATTACATTCACTCCTATAAAATAAGAAATTTTTAAACTTTTCTTAATTAATTATATCTTTATTTATATTTAAAATCTTTCTTTTCACCTTTACTAATATAAGCCTATAATAACTAAAAATCAATATTTTAAATCTTAAGATTTAATTAACATTCTATTATCTTATGTTAAAGATTTGATATTTTTATCATTTATAACTTTTTATATTTTAACCAATTTAAGAAATTATAAACCTTCTACTTATAATTTATCACAAAAAAGAGATTGAATGTAAATATAAACTTATAATTAAAAAATAATTAAGAAAAGCTAAACTATTCCTTGAGCGTACATAGCTTCTGCAACTTTTGAAAAACCCGCTATATTAGCTCCTACCATAATATTACCTTCTTCACCATATTCACTTGCCGCATTTTTAGCGTTTAAGTAAATATTCTTCATTATATCCTTTAATTTTTCATCTACTTCGTCAAATTTCCAAGATAATCTCATACTATTTTGGGACATTTCTAAAGCTGAACATGCAACGCCACCAGCATTAGCAGCTTTGGCTGGTCCAAAAAGCACTCCCTTTAGTTGAAGTATTTTTATAGCATCTAAATCCGTTGGCATATTAGCCCCTTCGGAAACTATTCTAACCCCATTATTTATTAAACCCTTAGCTGATTCTATATCTATCTCACCTTGAGTTGCACAAGGTAGTGCTATATCACACTTAAGTTTCCAAATATCTTTATGATTCTCATTATAAACAGCTGTTGGTATCTTTTTTAAATACTCTTTAATTCTTCCTCTTTTTACTTCTTTAATTTCTTTAATAACTTCCAAGTCAATACCATTTTCATCGTAAATATATCCATCTGAATCACTTAAAGCTACAACCTTAGCTCCAAGTTCCAATGCTTTTTCAGTTGCATATATAGCAACATTCCCTGAGCCCGAAATAACAACAGTACTATCTTTAAATGTTAAATTATTATCTTTTAACATCTCTTCTGTAAAGTAAACTAATCCATATCCTGTAGCTTCTGTTCTTACTAGACTACCACCAAAAGAAATTCCTTTTCCAGTTAAAACTCCTTGGTCATTTGAATTTTTAAGTTTTTTGTAATATCCATACATAAAACCAATTTCTCTAGCACCTACTCCAATGTCTCCCGCTGGAACATCTGTATCTAACCCTATGTGTTTATAAAGTTCTGACATAAAACCTTGGCAAAACCTCATTATTTCTCTATTAGATTTATCCTTAGGATTAAAATCTGATCCACCTTTTCCACCACCAATAGATAACCCTGTTAATGAATTTTTAAATATTTGTTCAAATCCTAAAAACTTAACTATGCTTTGATTTACTGATTTATGGAATCTAAGTCCACCTTTATAAGGTCCTATAGCACTATTAAATTGGATTCTATACCCTCTATTTACTTTAACTTCGCCCTTATCATTAACCCATGGTACTCTAAATAAGATTTGCCTTTCCGGCTCCACAATTCTTTCTAGTATTCCATCTTCTATATATTGAGGATATCTATCAAAAACTGGTGCAATTGACGTTAACACTTCTTTAACAGCATCCAAAAATTCCTTCTCCCCTTTATTTCTTTCTTCAACTTCTTTAATAACCTTTTTTATATACTCTTCACCTAGCATGGACATCAGCTCCTTATATTTAAACAATATATATTATATATCACTATTATTGCTATATTGATTTATTTCTTTATATATACGTATTAATTTATTAACATTATATATCATTCCTTATCTTTTTGTAAATACAAAATGGTCTTGTCTCTTAAAAAACGATATTTAAAAACCTTTTTTAAGCATCATTCTTTAATATTTTATCTATAAAAACCACCTTTTTCCTATTTTAGTTTATGTATATTAATCTTATATTTTATTATTAAATCCATATATCTTAAAAATAATAAAAGATATTATAATCCCAAACATAAGCCCACCTATATGCGCTGAATTATCTATAACCGGTATTGTAAACCCTAATATAATATTTATTCCTATAGTTTGTACTATACTTCTAGTATATCCTTTTCCTATCTTTTCTTTATTTAGTAAACCAAATAATAACATTGCTCCTAAAAGTCCAAAAATTGCTCCTGAAGCTCCAACTGATACACTTCTATCATTAAATATAAAACTAAAAATCCCTCCACCTAATGCAGATATAATATAAATTGAAATATATTTGATTTTTCCATAAATAAGCTCAACTTCTTCTCCCATGATTTTTAAGGAACTCATATTAAAGAAAAGATGTATTATTCCACCATGTAAAAAACTCGAGGTTATTAGTCTATATATTTCTCCACTTTCTATTAAAGGATTATATTTCGCTCCCATAAATAATAAAGTATATACATCAATATCAAAAGCATTTCCTGATAGTATTACTTCTATAGTATAGATTAGAATATTAATAAATATTAATGTATAAGTAATTTTATATCTTTTAAAATCAAACTTCTTTTTATTAGCCTTTTGTTTCTTCAAAACATAGTTTACTACGTTTAACAAACCCTTAGCATTTTCTCCACAATAAGTTACATCTTTATTTTCACTAGAAATAACTATTTTATCAGATCCAACACCAACAATATTTTCTTTATCTAAAACTATAGAATTTAATATAATCCCTTTATTTAAGTTTTCTTTAAGGTATTCCATAGCTTCTACGTAATCTATTGCTTCATTTATAGAATCAGTTACAATAACGCAAAGATAATATCCCTCTAAATCTAAGATACTTATCCACTTATTTTCTTTGTAACTATGACTAAAATAATATTTCATATAAAATTTCAATTCTTTTGTTAATACACCAAAAATATCTTTTTCAAAATTCTCCTTGAAATTTCTCATTTCTTCCCCCTAAATATAATAATGAGCAACTAATAGCTATATTAATTGCTCATTATTATTAATTTAAACTTATATAACAATTATATTAAATGTTTTATTTTTAACCTTATTTAAATATTATATTATACTTAATTTAATTTCATTTCTTCCTCTAACATATCTAAAAGCTCTTTAAATCTGTCAAGAGTTGCTTCAAGTGGTTTTGAAGTTGTCATATCAACTCCAGCTTTTTTAAGAATGTTAATTGGATAATTACTACTACCACTCTTTAAGAAATCTATATACTTAGGAACAGCATTTTCTTCTTTATTCAATATAGATTTTGCAAAGGCAGAAGCCGCTGCGTAACCTGTTGCATATTGATAAACATAGAAATCAGAATAAAAGTGAGGTATTCTTGCCCATTCAATATCTATTTCTTCATCTACTATCATAGATGGTCCGAAATATTTAACATTCAAATCATGCCAAGCTTTATTATAATCTTCAGCCGTTAGTGGATTTCCTGATTCTAAACTTTCATGGGTATATAATTCAAAGTCTGCAAACATTAATTGTCTGAAAACTGTAGTTCTTATTTGTTCTAATTCTTGGTTTATTAAGAATAATCTTTTGTTTTTATCTTCTTCTTTTTCAATTAAATAATGAATTAATAATGCTTCATTTGTTGTAGAGGCAACCTCTGCACAAAAAGTTGTATAACTCGCATAAATATATGGTTGATTTTTTCTTGAGTAATAAGAATGTATAGAATGACCCATTTCATGAGCTAACGTTGATACATCATTTAAAGTATAATTATAGTTTAATAAAACATAAGGCATAGTATCGTAGCCACCCCAAGAGTAAGCCCCTCCTCTTTTCCCTCTGTTTTGGTATTTATCTACCCATCCATCTTCAATTCCATTTTTAAATATTGTTAGATATTCTTCCCCTAAAGGCTTTAAACCTTGAAGAACTGTATCTACAGCATTATTAAACTCTATATGCTCTTTTTCTATTTCAATTACTGGAACATATAAATCATACATATGCATTTCATCAAGATTTAACAATCTCTTTTTAAGAGCTATATATCTGTGTAATAATTCAATATTTTCATCTACAGTTTTCAATGAATTTTTATATACTTCAAGAGGAATATCATTTGGTTTTAATGAAGATTCTAAAACTGAATTATATTTTCTTATTTTACTATCAAAATTAAAGTTTTTTATAGAACTAGTTAAAGTCGTAGCAAAAGTATTCTCTAATTTTTTATATTCAGAAAATAACATTTTAAATGCTTCTTTTCTAACTCCTCTATCTTTACTTTTTATAAAAGCTGAATACTTACCTTCTGTAAGTTCTACTTCTTCTTTATCTTCATCAATAACATTACCAAACTTCATATCAGCATTACTAAGCATATGATGAATAGATTCTGGAGCTGATAAGCAATCAGAAACTGAAGCTAAAAGTTCTTCTTCAACTTTACTTAATATATGTGGTTTCTCCTTTAAAATATTATCAAATAAAAAGCTATACTCTTTAAGATTTGCATTTTCACTTATTAGTCTTTGAATTGTTCCTTCTTCAAAAGATAAAACTTCAGGAGTAAAATAAGAAGTATAAGCTGCAAATTCTGCCATATAAGCTTCTATTTTATTAGCCATAGCTTGATATTTAGTATTTGCTGTATCTTCATGGGATCTTAGCTGAGCATACATAAATACTTTTTCAACTTTTCTGCTTATTTCAATACTCTTTTCTAAATACTCAAGTAGAACATTAGAATCTTTAAGTTTACCTTCATAAGTTTTTAAACCAGGTGCTTCTTCTTTTACCTCATTAAATGCTTTCTCGAAATCCTCATCACTTTTAAATATTTTTTCAACTTTCCATTTGTCATTTTCTAAGATTTCAGACCTATTTTTCAAAGTTTTACTCATAATCTTAGTAACCCCTTTCTAAATATATTCTTCTTTCTTTCCTTCAATAGCTTTAAATACTTTTTCCATAGACTCTTCTATTAAAACCATTACCTTTTCTATTTTTTCTTTCGTCTTATCATAATCCTCATCATAATTAAATTTTATTAAGAAAGTTGGATTATATTCATCTAGTGAATCTTCAATTTCAAAACCTGAATCTTTAAAACATTCATAATTGAACAAATCATAAACAGCTGAATACTCCCATTCTTCCATATCTTTATTTGTATCAAAATATAAATTAACTATATTATCTAAAACAAATAATTTAGTTACATATAAAGCGCCTTCTGCAACCTCAAAACTTCCTAACTCCTTTGTTATAAACTTTGTTTCCTTATCCTTTTCCATTAAAACTAAACTTGAAAAATCCATTTTTTCCTCCAATATATTCTTTATAAATTTTCTTTATATTCTACATTATAACTTAAATATATTATATTGGTAATATATATATAATAAATCAACTTAAGTAAACATTTTGTTGTACTATATTAATTATTACCTTTATTTATATTAATTATTACTTTCTTGGTTCAAAAAACCTTATTTAGGTGAGAATATATAAAAGAAAGTTAAATCTACATATAAACACAAAAAGTTGTTGCAAATCATTTGCATTTTCATATATAATAAAGATAGACTGTCTAGGAGATGATTATAAAATGATTGATATAAAAGATTTGTGTTTTTCATATTCTAATAAGCCACCTTATATTTTAAATAATATTAATCTGAATATCGAAGATGGAATTTATTTATCAATAGTTGGCGAAAATGGAAGTTGTAAAACAACCCTTGTAAAATTAATACTAGGAATATTAAAACCAAATTCAGGATCACTTACTATAAATTCAAAATTAATTGGATATGTTCCTCAAAGATTAGATTCCTTTAACTCACAATTTCCGATTACCGTAAAGGAAGTTTTGTCTTGTCACAAAAAAACTTTAAAAGATAAGAACATAGATATAAATATAGCCTTAAAGGATGTCAATATGGAGGAATATAGAAATAGGCTTCTAGGTATGCTATCCGGAGGCCAACAGCAAAGAGTCTTAATCGCAAGAGCTCTTATGGGAAATCCTGATATTATAATTTTAGATGAGCCTTCCACTGGTGTTGATGAAGCTAATCAAAAAGAAATATATTCCATATTAAGAAACTTAAATAAGATTAATAAGAAAACTATAATTTCAATTGAACATAACATCGATATTGCTCTAAATAATTCAACTCATATTCTTAGAGTAGATAATGGACAAATTGCTTTGTTTACAGTTGAAGAATATAAAGAATTTAGAGAAAAAAATTCAAAACTAGATAGAGTTATTTAGTTTATAAATTAAGAAAGGTAGATTTTATGTTCCAATTTAATTTTATGCAAAATGCTTTTTTAGCAGGTCTTATAATTTCAATACTTTGCCCTTTAATAGGACATTTTTTGGTTTTAAGGCGTTATTCAATGATAGGCGATACTTTGTCTCACTCTTCTTTTGCCGGAGTTGCTATAGGTTTGGTTATTGGTATTAATCCAATTATTACAGCCTTTTTCTTTACAACTTTCTGTGCCGTAGTAATAGAATTTTTAAGAGATTATTATAAAAAATATGCAGAACTTGTTATGTCTATAGTTTTAACCTTAAGTTTAGGTATTGCTATACTATTAATAAGTAGTGGTAAGGCTTCGGCTAAAGTCAATTCATATTTATTTGGAAGTATATTAACAGTATCTAATGAAGATATATTATTGATATTAGTTATAGGCATTATTTGTATAGTATCTTTACTATTTTTATATGATAAATTAGTTTATATAACCTTTGATGAAGAAGGTGCTAAAACAGCTGGTATAAAGGTAAAACTAATAAACTATATTTTTACAATACTAGTTGGTGCTACGATTTCAATGTCTATAAGAGTTATGGGGATTTTAGTTATTTCATCTATTATTGTAGTTCCTGTTGCTACTGCAATGCAGCTATCAAAAGGTTTTAAGACAACTTTAATTTCATCCATATTCTTTGGAATGTTTGATATATTATTTGGACTTTTACTTTCCTACTATGTAAATAGTGCCCCTGGGGGTACTATTGCCTTAACTTCAGTATTCACATTATTTGTAGTTATAATAGTTAATAAGTTCCTTACAAGAAGATAAGAATGAAAAAAAACTAAGTCTTACCATATAGACTTAGTTTTTTTCATTCTTACATTTATCACAAATTCCTTTAAGTTCAAGCTTATGTTCTGTCAAGCTAAAACCCGCCTGTGTTTTTATAGATTCCTCAATTTCTTCCATAGGACATTGTATCTCTACACTTTTATTGCACATATCACATCTTAAAGTGTGCATATGAGCTTCTTTTTTTAGTACAAATATCGCAGGCCCATCTATATTTATTTTTTTTAAGATATTCTTTTCTTCTAACATCTCAAGAGTTCTATAAATAGTACTAAGATTAATATTCTTATTATTTTTCTTACACTCAGAATATATCTTATCTGCTGCTAGTCCTTTTGTTGAAGACTCTATTATATTTAAAATTGAAATTCTTCCATTTGTAATTCTAATTCCATTGTCTTTCAAATAATTCTCCCAGCTCATTTTATTCTCCTAACGTTTAGTTCTTATATAAATTATATCACTAACATAGCATATATTAAACACCTAAAAACATCATTCTTATAGCTAATATAATTAAAATTCCACCTCCTAATAAATCAGAATATTTTTCTATAATCTTTATCTTCCTTATATATTTACAAAAATAAAATCCTAAGGTACAAATTAATAAAGTTATTAATCCCATAAGCATAGAATTTAAACTTATTACTATAAACCTTAATCTACAAAAATTTGTAAACCCTACAACTAAAGCATCAATACTAACAGAAGCCCCTAACACTATATACATTGATCTACTAATTAAATTTTTATCATCTGAATCATCTTTTTTTAACCCATCTATTAACATAATAAATCCTACAATAAAAAGAATTACACCTCCTATAAAATTCGGAATTGATATTATATATGTATTAAATATTCTTCCTTGAACTCCGCCTATTAAAGCAAAAATAAATTGAAATAATCCAAAGGAAATTATAAATAATATTTTATTTTTTCTTTTTACCTTAGAATTTAATCCAAGACTAATAGTTATTCCAAGAGCATCCATAGCAAGAGCTATACCTATTAAACAAACTTCTTTTATAAACATTACAATCCTCCAAATTTGAAATACACTATAATATTTATGTTTAAATATATTATTTATGATATATTTTTTAAATTTTTCTCTTTTATTTTGACAATTTTTATTGTATATTATTATATAGAGTATATAATATACTAAAAAGTATATCACATTACGTAATTTTATATGAAGGAGTGTAACTTAATGGCGAATTGTATAATTGCTCAATCTGGCGGTCCAACTGCTGTAATTAATTCAAGTGTTATTGGTTTATTAGAAAAAAATAAAGAAATGGGATATTATGAAAATGTTTTTGCAGGTTTAAATGGTATTGAAGGCATTTTAAATGAAAATATTATTAATTTATCTAATTTAAGTAATGAGGAAATTAATGAGTTTAAATATACCCCATCTTCTGGTTTAGGCTCTTGCAGATATAAAATGAAAGATGTAAATGAATCTTTAGACGAATATGAACAACTTATTGATATTTTAAATTCAAATAATATAAAAGCCTTCTTCTATATTGGTGGAAATGATTCTATGGACACTGTGGACAAGCTAGGTAAATATTCTAAAGATAAGGGAGTAGATATTAAATTTATAGGTATACCTAAAACAATAGATAATGATTTAATGTTTACAGATCATACTCCAGGCTTTGGCAGTGCATCTAAGTTTATATCAACAATTACTTTAGAAACTTATTTAGATTCTTCAGTTTATACTAATAATGGAATCTTTATTTTAGAAACTATGGGAAGAGATACTGGCTGGCTTGCAGCTTCTGCTTCTTTAGCTAGAATAAATAATAAACCCGTAGCTGATTTTATATATCTTCCTGAAATTGCTTTTGATGTTATATCTTTTTTAGAAGATGTACGAGAAAAATTTAATAAACAAAACAAAGTATTTATAGTAGTTTCTGAAGGATTAAAAACAGCTAATGGTAACTTTTTAACAGAAGCTAATTCTGTTGACAATGATAAGTTTGGTCATAGTCAACTAGGTGGTGTTGGAGTTTACTTGAAAAACCTTATAATTAATTCTGGAATAACTTCAAGGGTTAAATCCTTAGAGCTTGGAATACTTCAAAGATGCACTATGCACTGTTCTTCAAAAGTCGATATAGATGAAGCTTTTAACGTTGGTGCCGCTGCTTTAAAATATTCATTAGATAATAATAATGGTTATATGGTTTCTATAAAAAGAGAATCTAACTCTCCATATAAAGTTACTTATCCTTTAATTGATGCTTCTAAAGTAGCTAATAATGTAAAGTACTTCCCTACATCTTTAATTAATAGCTCTGGAAATAATATAAAAGAAGAAGCTTTAGAATATTTTCTTCCTCTAATTTCAGGAAATCCAAATCTAGTATTACATAATAGTTTACCTAAATTTAAGACTATATAAAAATGTAAACATATAATAGTTTGCTTATTCCGTCGTACACTCCAAGTCATCACAAACCATTATATGTTCGCTATTAACTGAAGGTTGAAATTATAATAAAACAAAGGGCTGTTGCTACAGCTCCTTTTCTATTATTATATCACTTACTATTTGCTGAATTTTAACCCTTAGAGTATAATTAAAATGTTATAAATACTTTAATACTTATATATTGATTATACATTAGGAGGATAAAATGATAGTTTTAAGTTGTAAATCCATATCTAAAAGTTATGGTATAACAGAAATTTTAAAGGATATTACCTTCTCTATTAACGAAGGTGATAAAGTTGGAATAATAGGCGGTAATGGTGAAGGTAAATCAACCTTATTTAAAATAATATCAAAAGAACTATCACAAGATAATGGTGAGGTTTTTATAGATAAAAATAAAACTATCGGTTATTTAACACAACATATAGATTTAGATATGTCTAGTAATATTTATAATGAAATGACTTCAGTTTTTGAAGAATTTTTAAATATAGAAAATAAATTAAAAGTTTTAGAAGAAAAAATGAATGAACCTTATAACTCAGATAATGCTTTTTACCACGAAAAACTTATAAAAGACTATACAACACTTCAAGACTTATATGCAAATAACGGAGGTTATACCTATAAAGGTGAAATTTCCAGGGTTCTAAAGGGTCTTGGATTTTTAGAAGAAGATTTTGCTAAGCCTATAAGCACCTTAAGTGGTGGACAAAAAACTAGAGTTTCTCTATGTAAACTTCTTCTTAAAAATCCAGATATAATACTTTTAGATGAACCTACAAATCACCTTGATTTAGAAGCTATAGAATGGCTTGAAGAATATTTAAAAAGTTATAAAGGTACAGTTTTAGTAATATCTCATGATAGGTTTTTCTTAGATTCTGTAACTAATAATACCTTCGAAGTAATAAACGGTCATGTCAATTGCTACAATGTACCTTATACAAAATTTCTAGATCAAAGAAAGAAAAACTATGAAACTCAATTGAAGGCTTATACTCTTCAGCAGTCAGAAATAAAAAGACAGGAAGCTATAATTGAAAAGTTTAGAAGCTTCAATAGAGAAAAAAGTATACGAGCTGCTGAAAGTCGTGAAAAGATTTTAGATAAAATTGAAAGACTAGATACTCCTGATAAAGAAAAAGAAGCAAGTAAAATCAAATTTGAAACTTCAGTTAAAAGTGGTCATGATGTACTTCATATTGAAAATCTTTCGAAAAGCTTTGGAAATAATAATTTGTTTAATAATTTAAATATGGATATTAAAAGAAGCGAGAAAGTTGCCTTAATTGGAGATAATGGGAGAGGTAAAACAACTCTTTTTAGAATTATGCTAGAACAAGTAAAGGCTGATTCAGGTAAAATAATACTTGGAACAAATGTTAATCTAGGATACTACGATCAAGAACAATCTAACCTTAATTTAGAAAAGACAATCATAGATGAGATTTGGGATGAGTTCCCAAACCTTACAACTTCAAAGCTTCGTGGTTCCTTAGCTTCCTTCCTATTTATAGGAGAAGATGTTTTTAAGGTTATTGGAACCTTAAGTGGTGGAGAAAGATGCAGAATAAATCTTTTGAAACTTATGTTATCTAAATCTAATTTCTTACTTTTAGATGAGCCTACAAACCACTTAGATATTATGTCAAGAGAAGCCCTAGAGGATGCCTTATTAACTTATGATGGAACTTTACTTGTTATATCTCATGATAGATATTTCTTAAATAAGGTTATAAATAGAATCCTTGAACTTGAGGAAAGTGGAATTAAAGAGTTTTTAGGTAACTATACCTACTATCAAGAAAAAACAATAAACCCAAATAGATTTGCTATAATTGAAGAAATAGCTAATGGTAAAACTAAAACTCAATTAAAAGATGAAAAGAAAAAACAAAAAGAAATTGACAAAGAAAAAAAAGCTATAAAACTTATGATTCAAAAAACTGAAGATAATATATCTTTAAAAGAAGACTCTTTATTAAAATTACAAGAAAATCTTTGTCTTGAAGAAGTTTATTCTAACCCTTCTGAAAGTGAACGGGTTAGTAAAGAAATTAAAATCTTAGAAACAGAAATTTTTAATCTTTATGAAGAATGGGAAAAACTTTCACTTTAAAATTAAAATAGAAACTACTAAGTAGTTTCTAAATTTAGATTTTCGGCATAGCCGAAAATCTTTTTTAATTTTAAATTGTAATTTTTTAATCTTAATCAATTAAACTCCAGTTGATCCAAATCCACCTTCTGCTCTTTCTGTATTTCCTAGTTCTTTAACTTCTTCTACATTAACGTACCAAACTGGTTTTACTACCATTTGAGCTATTTTCATTTGTTTTTCTACTAGGAAACTTTCCTTACCGTGATTTATAAGTATTATTCCAATTTCTCCTCTATATCCTTCGTCTATAGTCCCAGGCGTATTTAATACAGTAATTCCATTTTTTAAAGCAAGGCCACTTCTTGGTCTAATTTGAGCCTCTGTTTGTTCTGCTAGTTCTATCTTAATGCCTGTTTTAATTAAAGCTGAGTCCCCCGGATTTAACAACTTTTCTTCTACTGAAAATAAATCTAATCCAGCATCACCTAGATGTGCATAGTTTGGTATAATTGCATCCTCATTAATCTTTTGAACCTTAAGTAATAATTCTTTCATTTCTGTAACTCTCCATCTCTTATAAATAATAAATTAAGAGATAGCTTCCTATCCCTTAATTTATCATTTATTAATCTTTATTTTATTAACAACTTCTATTTTAGCATATTTATTATTTTCATCTACATTAAATTCATTCCATGTACGGTATATAGGCTTATCAAAATATTCCCTATTAACTATTGATATAACTCTATAACATCCATCTTCTAAATCTTCAAATGTAACCTTACCAAAGTCATCAGTAAATTTTGACTTTACAATTTTCGGCTGTACTCCTTTTAAAAGATAAAGATTTATTTTAGCACCTTTTATTGTAGATCCATCTTTACTTCCAAGCCTTACTCTTACTTCAATCTTACCTTTTCTCTCTGAAACTAACATATTGTTTTCAATTTCTTTTACCTCTTCGTAACAGGTAACTTTTTCACTATTTCTTATTATGTTTATATTTTCTTCTACCTTATACTCCAAAATATCTTCTAAATTAAAGTTTTCCTCCACCTTTATTTTCATTACTCCCTCCCCAAATCGTATAGTTACATAATATGCTCTATATTATTTTTGGTGAGTAATTTAAAATATTAAAAAAATATTTTATTCTGCTATAATCATATTACTTGCTTTTGTAAATTCTATTGGTTTGCTATAATAGTATCCTTGTATAATATCACAATTTATATCTTTTAAATATTTTAATTGCTCAAAAGTTTCTACTCCTTCTGCAACAACTACTAAATCCAAGAAATGAGATAGTTCAACTACACTATTTATAATGTATTCACTTTTCTTTTCAATTAATATTCCATCAATAAAACTTTTATCAATTTTAAGTACATCTATAGGTAAAGTTCTTAAATAGCTTAAGGACGAATAACCGGTTCCAAAATCATCTAAAGCTAATGTTACTCCAAGTTTTTTTAGTTCAGCTAAAGTCTTAACATTTTTCTCTGGAACCTTCATTATTATGCTTTCAGTAATTTCAAACTCTATATATCTTGCATTTAAATCATATCTTTTCAAGGAATTTTTTATATATTCTACTATTTCTAAATCTCTAATTTGTACATCAGATAAATTAATAGCCATTTTAAAATCTTTATCTGTTAACATAGTTAGCTCTTTGCATCTTTTAAAGCTTTCATCAATTATATATTTACCTAAAGAAATAATAATACCTGAGCTTTCTGCAATAGGTATAAATTCATTTGGAGAAACTATACCCAATTCTTTACTATTCCATCTAACTAAAGCTTCAAATCCCATAACCTTTTCATTACTAGTATTAATTTTAGGTTGATAAACCATTTTAATTTCATTATTATCTATAGCTATCCTAAGTCCTTTTTCTATTTTAAATTCCCTATCTAAGCTTTCTAACATTGCAATATCAAAGAATTCATATCTATTTTTACCATTTACCTTTGCTAGATACATTGCCATATCTGCTCTCTTTACTAAAATCCCTATATTTTTCCCATCTAGTGGATAAATACTTACTCCAATACTTAATGTACAGAACACTTCTTTATCCTCTACAATAATAGGTTTGCTTAATTTCTTAATGATTTCATCTAATATTACCTTTATTTGAGTTTTACCTTTTAAATTATACTTTACTATAACAAATTCATCCCCACCATATCTTGCAAAAAAAGAGTTTTCTATATTCATTTCATTTATTAATTTAGTAAATTCAATCAAAAGTTTATCCCCTACATCATGACCATAAGTGTCATTAATGTATTTAAAATTATCTAAGTCAATAAATATCACTGCCATTTTCTCTATTGGATTAGCATTAATATATTCTGTCACTTCCTTAATAAAATATCTTCTATTTGGAATAGATGTTATTTCATCATTATAACTTAAGTAATTATTTTCAATTTCCTTTTCTTTTCTTTGTGTTATATCTGATATTGATCCGTAAATAAAAGTATCTACAGCTTTTTCAGAAGTCTTTTTAGCTTTAACTTGAAACCATATAATATTTTTTCTTTTATCTTCTATCCTATATTCAATGGAATAAAATTCATCTTCTGCACACGCAATAACCTTTGAAATTTGTTTCTCATAATTAAGTAGATCCTCATCTAATATATAATTTTTCCATTCAGTATAAGGTATTATTAAATCACTTTCTAACTCTACATCTAAATAATTTTGTATACTTTTATCTAAAGAAATTATATTTTGATTAACATTCCACCAAAAAACTATATCTTTAGATCCTTCTACAGCTAACCTATTTTTATTTTCTATAACGTTATTTATACTTCCAATTCTTTTTCTTTCTGTTATATCAGTTATAAATCCAGAAATATATAATATTTCATTCTCGATCTTACTTTTCCCCTGAATTTCTACTATAACTTTTTGACCTATACTATTTATTATAGTATTTTCTAAAATAAATTTATCCACCATCTTTTTTTCTATTATTTCATTAATAAATAACTTTATACTTTCTCTTTCTTCGTTAATTATAAAAGAAAATAATTGAGGAAAAGTTGAAATTTCAGTTTCTACCATAAGAATATCTTTTATCTTAGGCGATATACTTAATTTTTGACTTTTACTGTTCCATTCCCATACGGCACCATTCAACGCATCTATGGCCATATTATATTTTCTTCTATTTGCTTCAGATATTTTATGTAAATTTTTATATTTTCTATTTTTTATAATTATAGAATAAGTTAAATCTAGAACTATAAAAACCAAAATTAAAGCAATTCCTTTTAAGTTAAGCAAATTCCCTTTAAGTCCAATTATTATAGCAAATAATAGAAAGATACTTAAAAAAAATATATTTTTTTTATTATATTTCAAAATTATCACCAATACCTTTTCTATCCGTTTTTTCAATTTTATTTTACCATATTATTATTTATAATAACATATTTATATATAGTAAAGCTTTAAAAACATAGTTTAAATATACCCTTTATATTATATTATATCAATCTTGTATCTTTTTAATCTAAGTAAATAATTTAATTAATTATTTTTCTTATTTTAGACATACTAACCTTATAAATATATTTTAGGAGGCGAGTTTATATTGTTAAATAAAATAAAAAAATTTAGTATATTATTTTTATTAATATTAATTGTATTTCCTTTTGATTCTAATATTTGGGCTCTAGAAACAGAAAAAAGTGTTTATCTAACATTTGATGATGGCCCTGGTGGAAAAATAACAAAAAACATTTTAGATGTTTTAAACAAAGAAAAAGTTACAGCTACTTTTTTTGTTATAGGATGCCAAATAGACGGACAAGAAGATATTATTAAAAAAATGTATGAAGATGGTCACGCAATTGGTCTTCATAGTTTCAGTCATTGTAGAAATAAAATTTATTCAAGTAAAGAGAATTTTTTAGAAGAAATGTTTTTGAGTCAAGAAACTATATTTAATATAACTTCTGAAAAACCCACTATTTTGAGGTTCCCCTTTGGTTGTAATAATAAAACTTATAAATTGAATGAACCTACTGTTAATTTATTACATGAAAATGATTTGAAAATTTATGATTGGAATGTAGATAGTGGTGATGGTGCAAACTCAAATTTACCTGTGACTAAAATAATTAGTAATTCCTGTGTAGAAAAGGATAATGTAATTTTATTGATGCATTGCTCTTATACCAATAAAAATACAGCCTTAGCATTACCTTCAATAATAAAATATTATAAGGATAATAATTATACTTTTAAGGTAATTGATAATTCTACAAAAGAAGTATATAAAATTATAAAATAAAAATATAGGTTATTTGAAGATAAATAAGATTTGATTTATATCATATCCTATTTCATCCTATTTCTCTTCAAATAGCCTTTTCTTTAACCTTTCAAATGTGAAATTCCGTATAAAATCCTTAACTAATTTTAACCTTACTTATTATTAAGGCCCTAGTAATTGTTTTGTATAAAATAATTCCTAAAATCATATTTAAAACAAGTGTAGGTGCTAAAACGGATATAATTAGCCCCATAAAGGTCGCTCCAGAAGGTAATCCAACTAATATCATAGCAGAGTATAGGAATGTAGTTCCACTTATTATTGTTCCAAATACTAGATATATTAAAATTTCAATCTTTTCACTTATTATATTATTCAAGATTTTACTTGATAAATATATTATATTTCCAGTTACTAATTTATCTATTATATTTGGTATTTGACCTCCTGGAAACTTGGTTGTAAGCCCTGTTAAAACTCCAATAATTATACTCGATAGAATTATTGTTTTATAATCTCTATTTAAAATTATTATTATAAATAACATAATAATTGCAAAATCTGGTTGCATTGGTAGTCCTAGAGCTGGAGTTATTTGATGAAGTATCGCTGCTAAAGATATTAATATTCCATTCATAGTCATCTTTTTAACTTTATTATTTGTATTCATTTTAATTCCCCCAATAATTTATATTTTTATTAATCTTTGTTATCTCCATTATTTCATAACATACAAATCCCCCCTTTTTTAACATAAAAAAATTAACATATAATAGTTTGCTTATTCCGTCGCTTACTCCAAGTCATCGAAAACTATTATATTGTTCACTCTGAGATCAAGGATAATTTATTATAATTTCCTATAAAACAAAAACGCCCTATACTAAAACGTATAGGACGATATATCGCGGTGCCACCTAAATTTGCTTAAATAACTTTAAGCCTCTCTTTTCAAGTACTAACATACTCTATTCCTTATATCGTAGGATTTACGGATCTGCTACTTTATAAAATTTCGCTTCACTCCTCAAAGGCCCATTCACCATTTGCTTTGTACTGATATCACACCCTCATCAGTTCTCTGAAACTTAGCATATATAGCTACTATCCCTTATCAACAGATATGTATTTTATTAATATTATGTTATTCCATTATCTCAACTTTGTCAACTTTTCCTGAAAACTTTTCCCTGTTGGGTATTATTATCATAATTAAAAATAGAGAAAGTAATAGTATTCCCTTAACTATACTTGTACCACTAATGCTCCACCAAACACCTTCTATCCCTAAAATTTCCTTTTTACTAAGTAAAATAGCTAACGGTACTCTAAGCCCAGTAAATAATATTCCTACCCAAGAAGGTGTTATAGTATTTCCAAGTCCCAAAAAAGCTCCTGTTGTAGTTATTTCTGCACACATAAAAAGTTGAGAATATCCTAAAATTTTCAGATAAATTGCTCCCTGTTTAATTGCTTCTGCTTCTGGAATAAATAAAGCGAAAATTCTATCACCAAAAAATATAAATGCAATAGATGCTAGAAATCCTATAATTAATGCCATTATCATTGTAGCTTTATATCCCTTTAGGATTCTATCCCACTTATTAGCCCCAAAATTTTGTCCTATAAAGGCTGTTAATGCTGCTGAAAATCCTTCTGCTGTCATCCAGGATATAGCTTCAATTTGGGCCCCTACCTTTTGAATTGCTATATATGTAGAACCCCATTCTGATATTACTCTTCCTATTAACATTGCAAAAAATGAAAACAAACAATTTTGAAGTGCTGTTGGTAACCCATATTTACATATCTTATATATATAAGATTTTTCAACATACCTTTTATTTTTAAAGCTTAAGCTATAACCATTTCTAATAAAAGAAATAATAAATAATATAGTAACAACCATTTGTGCTCCAACAGTTGCAATTGCAGCTCCCTTCACTCCAAGAGCTGGAAAACCTCCAAATCCAAATATTAATACAGGATCAAAAATCATGTTAAAAACTAATCCTATTGCATTTATTAAAAATGGATCTTTACTACTTCCTGAAGCATTAAATATTCCTGTAAATAGCGGATTTAAAAAAGTAAATATCATTCCTAAAGTCACTATAACTAAATAATCTTTAGACATATTTATAATATTCTTATCTCCAAGATTAAAAAATCCAATTAAATTATCTTTTAATATAATAACTGCTACTGAATAAATAAGTGCCATTACTATTGTTATCAGCAAACTATTATATATGAACTTTTTCTTTTCCTCTTCTTCTCCCTTTCCAATTGCTTGAGAGACTCCAATTTCCGCTCCTATTTTGGAAATATAAACAAGAGAACTTCCAAACCAAGTAAAAAAGCCTGCTGTTCCTACAGCTGCTACAGCCCCACTCCCAATCCTGCCAACCCACATCATATCTGTCATATTATAGGTCATTTGTATAAATGATGTCCCAAGTATTGGTAATGATAATTTTAATAAGGAACTGAAAATATTCCCTTTAACTAAATCTACTGACTTTTTCATATGTACCCCCTTTTTAATTTTCACGATCTGTTAACTTATATTAACATTGTTCTTCTCAACTTTAGGAAATATAATAAGTTTTCTTATTCCGTCATTTCACTCCAAGTCATCGCAAACTTATATGTATCCACTTGATAACTTAAGGAAAAAATTATAATAACTTATTCACAGTATGTGTTATTATAATTTTCCTAAAAAAATAGATAAGAATCACCTTATCTATTGTATCCTAATCTTTTTTTAGGAAATCAATATCCTTGTTTATAATAATTTCCCTATCCTTTAAAGTGTATTTTAATTTTTTTTAATTTCTTCTTCTTTTTTGTCTAATACTTCTTTATTTAATTTATCAGCCATTAAAGTTTTTACTAAAGTTACTCCTGCGACTAATGTAATTATAAGTTTACTAGTTTTTTTAATATTCATAATATTCCCTCCAAAATTTACTTAAATTGATTTTGCTTTTTATTGTATTCGTATCCGATTAAACTTAATTTTTCTTTTAATTCTTCTTCTTTTATATCAATATCTCGGCAAAGACTTTCTAAGTTTGAATAAAAATCTCTCAATTTCATATTTATTATACTTAATAAAATATTTGAATCCATTTGTAGTAGACTATCTTTATCCATATTAAATCTCCTTTTCATAATAATATAAATTATACTAATTATATTATATAAGATTTATTAATAATGATATATAGTTTTATAATAATATGTTTTTGTAATTTGTTACATATATTAACAACCGAAAGATATACTTTATACCTATAAGGTAACTTTATATCTTTTAATCTTATATATTAATTAAATTTAAATAAAAAAGCTTATTACTTATTTATTTAATTCTATTATAATTATCTTTGTTTTTCAATAAATAAAAAAGGTTACACTAATATATTAATTAATATATTAGTATAACCTTTAAGATTAATTCTATTCATCATATACATCAAGATATTTTGTTTTAACACCTTTTTTTTCCCAACCTAATATAGCATCCATACTAACATTCTCTGCTGATTTGAATATAGATTTCTCAACTCCATCAAAATTCTTTTTTAAGTCTTTAATAAGTTCTTTTATCTCATATCTTTTATTACCTATCTTTTCAGCAGAAACCATACAAGCACAATTAAGGGGCCATACTCCTGCATTGTTTGTAAATTTCTTTATATCATCTTCTTCTACGTAATAAAGGGGCCTAATAAGCTCCATTTCCTCAAAGTTTTGTGCTTTAAACTTTGGAAGCATTGTTTTAAAATTTCCTGCATAAAGAATATTTAATAAGGTAGTTTCAATAACATCATTATAATGATGCCCAAGAGCTAATTTATTACATCCAAGTTCTTTTGCTTTATTATATAAAGAACCCCTTCTCATCCTCGCACAAAGATAACAAGGATAATCTCTTGCCATTTTATCTACTACTTCAAATATATTTCCCTCATAAATATTTACTGGTATTCCTAAATGTTCACAGTTTTCTATAAGAAGTTCTTTTATTTGTGGATGATATCCAGGATCCATAGCTATAAATTCAAGTTCAAAATTCATTTGACCATGTTTTTTAAGTTCCTGGAAACATTTCGCCATTAGTAGCGAGTCTTTTCCACCTGAAATGGCAACAGCTATTTTATCCCCATCTTCAACTAATTTGTAATCCTTAACAGCTTTTATAAATTTAGTCCATATCTTTTTTCTATAAGTTTTAACAATACTACGTTCTATTTCTTCTAATGTTTTTTTTTCTTCTGTTGGTATAAGCCTTTCACAACCCTTACCTGCTATGCTACTCATTTACTTAATCACCCCATCTTTAATATTTTAAATTATGACACCTTTTTCAATTGTTGTCAGACCTTAATTAACTCCTTTTATTGATTGAGGAAATTTAAAGAAACCTTCTTTATCATACTTTCCTTTAACCTTTTTAATCTTTTCTTTATTTTCTCCGTAATACTCTTCTTCATAATTTTCTATTTCTTTTAAAGGAAAATTAATAAAAGATCCCTTAGTTAATTTCTTTATATTTCCAAAAGCTTTAAGAATCCACCTATTATTTTCTTCTGCGTATTCATCTTCTTCCCAAACAGATTGTAAGCCTAGTATAAACTTAGCATCTCGATAATAAAATGCTGTTTCTGATTTATCTACTTCTAATATCTTTCCTCCAAGTCCGTAAAAGGTTATTGCTGTATAAGTGGAACCTTTGGCTGGATTATCTATTAACTTTATAATTTCTTCTAATTCTTCTTTAGTATAAACTTTGTAAACAAATCTTCCTGTTGACTTATATTTTTCATAATCTGGATGACTATCTTGAATCCATCTATTACATTCAAGTAAAGACTTTTCTTCTAAATTACTTTCTAAATTTTCATCAATTTCTAATAATGGTTTTAGAATTTCCTTTGCAATATTTTTACATCCATAGTAAAGACCTATTATTTTTATACCTTTTCCTTGAGTACTTGAATTATAAATTGCTGTTTTTAAATTCATTTTATCATCTAAAGATTTATACATATTTTGAAGGATATCTATAACTTCAATAGCCTTATCTTCTTTAATATCTTTATATCGCAAATTTATTAAGGTACCATCTGTTTCTTTCCTTGGAAGTCTTAAAGTAAGAGAAGTTATAACTCCAAAATTCCCCCCTCCGCCACCTTTAAGTGCCCATAATAAATCACTATTAGTATCTTTATTAATTATCAGTCTTTCACCCTTATAATTAATTATTTCTCCTTCAATTAAACTATCACAAGCAAGTCCTAAATATCTACTAGAATATCCCCAGCCTCCCCCTAAAATCAGCCCTGTAATTCCAACAGTTGGGCAACCACCTCCAGGAAAAGTATAACCTTTCTCCCCTAGTGCCTCATAAGCTTCCTTGTTTGTTATCCCACTGCCAAATTTCACAATATTACTTTTTTCATCTATATTAATATCTTTCATTTTACTTATATCTATAATTGCCACATTATTTCCCGTGGAATAACCTTCATAGCTATGGGACCCTGATCTTATTCTAACTTCTATTTTTTCTTCTTTAGCCCACTTTATAGCATTAATTACGTCACTATCTTCCTTACAGTAAATAATAACTAATGGATTAGCTTTAATTGCTCTATTCCAAGATAATATAGATTCCATATATCTATTATCTTCTTTAGTAATTATATCTCCACTTAATCTTAAAAAATCTACATTTCTCATTTCTTTCACCTTCTACAAGCTATTATTCAAATAATATTATTCACTAAAAAAATTGAAAATAATTCAATAACTTATGTTTATACATATTATTCTTTTAATTTTTCTCTTTACTTGATAAATTTTATCACACTTCCTCTTTTTTTTACATAGAGTATTATTAAAGTTATTCAATGAAAGGACGCTAAAAATGTTATATCATAGAAATTATGATTGTAAAAAATGTGATGAATGTATAGTTGACCCTGGTAAAACTTATTGTAATATAAGTTGCACTGATACCGATAAGAATTGTCGTGAATCTTATAAGGTTTTTAATCCTCCTGTTTACGGAAAAGCTTATGTAAAGCCTCAAGTTTATGAAAATTTATTTGATATTGACGATGCTTTTAAAGCTGGAACATTTTTTAAAGACTTATATAGTCCATACTGTGACGTTAAATATTTAGGAGGTAAAAAGAATGACTAGAAAAGAGCATTTGAATGAAATTCAAAAACTTTTATTTGTAACTCTTGACTTAAACTTATATTTAGACAACTTCCCAAAATGTGATAAAGCAATAAAAGATTATGAAGATTATTCTCGTGAATTAAATAAACTTGTATGGGAATACGAAAAAAATCATGGTCCATTAACGAACTTTGGTTCAGCTTATTTCCAAAATCCAAAGGATTGGGTTGAAAGTCCATGGCCTTGGGAAAATACTAAAGGGGGGAATTAATTAATGTGGTATTACGTTAAAACACTGCAACATCCAGTTAACTTAAATTCTAAGGATTTAAATATGGCAAAACTTCTTATTACTCAATTTGGTGGACCAGATGGAGAGCTTAGCGCAGCCCTAAGATATTTAGATCAAAGATTTAATATGCCTACTAACAAATCTAAAGCTCTTCTTACAGACATAGGCACTGAAGAGTTAGCTCACGTAGAGATTCTTGGAACAATGGTTCATCAAATAATGGAAAACTCTTCTATAGAAGAGATAAAAGCTGCTGGTTTAGCTGGACATTATGCTGACCATGGGAAGGCGATATTTTATACAGATGCAACCGGAAACCCATGGACAGCTACTTATATTCAGTCTAAAGGGGAAATAGTTGCAGATTTAACTGAAGATATGGCAGCAGAACAAAAAGCAAGGGCAACCTATGAATGGTTGATGAACTTAACAGATGATGCCGAAATCAAAAAAATATTAGGCTTCTTAAGAGAAAGAGAAGTTGTTCATTTCCAAAGGTTTGGAGAAGCTTTAATGGATGTACAAGATAATACAATGCTTGAAAACTTTTGTAAATAACAAAATAGGACTACACTGTAGTCCTATTTTGTTATTTTCATTTAAATAATCAATTTTTAATATTGTAATAAACTGCTCCAACTAATCCTGCTTGATTTTCAAGTTCCGCAGCTTCTACTTTTAGATTTCTTCCAAACATTCTCATAACATGTCTTATTACATATTTTCTAAGAGGCTCTATAAAAAGTTTTTCTTGTTTACTTACAGCCCCTCCTATTATTATTATTTCAGGGTTAAATATATGAACTAAACTAACTAATCCACTTCCTATATCATAAATCCAATCTTTAAGTATTAACTCTAATTTTATATTTCCTTTTTCTATTTCATTAAAGATAATTTTCCCATTAATCTCATCTTTGTTATAATTAAGATTATCTACATATTCATAATTTTTCTTAACTTCTTTAATTAAAGCAGTCATTGATGCATATTGTTCATAACATCCTTTATTTCCACATGTACATAACTTTCCATCATCTTTTATAGAAAAGTGTCCTATCTCCCCTGCTATTCCAATACTTCCAAGCAATATGTTGGAGTCTATTATTATCCCTCCACCAACACCTGTTCCAATAGTTATTCCTATAATATTTTTATAACT
The DNA here is from genome assembly GCA_029257045.1 of Clostridium sp. Classification (GTDB taxonomy): domain Bacteria; phylum Bacillota; class Clostridia; order Clostridiales; family Clostridiaceae; genus Clostridium. Next base: position 27,439 of record JARIDB010000076.1, on the reverse strand, counting down.
TTTTCCTTTTCCTATCCACTGCTCACCAATAATCATACTATTAGCATCATTAATAACAGTAGTTTTTATTTTATATATCTTTTCAAGTTCATTTTTTATTTCCGTACCACACCAATTCTTAATGTTTCCGCCAACACCTACAACAGTACCAGTATTAGTATTTATCTGACCTGTAGCCGATACTCCAATTCCTTCAATTTCATCTTTTTCTATAGAATTCTCCTTTAAAAAAGATTCTATAGATTTTTTAACTGTTTCAAATATCGGAGTTTCATATTTATCAAAAGAAACATTATAATTATTTGAGTATAATATTTCTCCCTTTTCTGTAACTAATCCAATCTTAACTGAAGTTCCACCTATATCAATTCCTAAATACTTCATAACTATTTCACCTTTATAGCTTCAATAAATCTATTAGTTATTTCTAGTGGTCTTGTAATTGCTCCTCCAACTACAACTGCATGAGCTCCTAATTCAAGCATCTTAGCTGCTTGATCTGGACTATGTATTCTTCCCTCTGCTATTATAGGTACATTTATAGCTGAAACTAGAGATTTAACTAATTCATAATCTGGTCCATTTGTTTTTTCAGTATAACTTGTATATCCACTTAATGTAGTTCCAACCATGTCAACACCAGCTTTAACCGCGTTAATACCTTCTTCAAAATTAGATATATCAGCCATAAACAATATATTCGGATATTTTTCTTTAATAAACTTTATAAATTCTTCTACAGTCCTTCCATCTGATCTTTTTCTTAATGTACAATCTAATGCAATTATATCAGCTCCAGCTTTAGCTAATTTATCAACTTCATCTATTGTAAATGTTATATATGGTTCATAGCCTTCATATGATTTCTTTATTAATCCTATAATAGGTAAATTTGTTTCTTTTTTAATTCCTATAACATCTCTTACTCCATTAGTTCTAATTCCAGAGGCTCCTGCTTCTTTCGCTGCTCTTGCCATTAAAGGCATCATTGAATCATCTTCAATATAAAGAGGTTCTCCTGGAAGAGCCTGGCAGGAAACTATTAATCCACCTTTAATCTTTTCAATTATTTCTTCTTTTCTCATACTAACACCCCTATTTTTTTATAAATAATCTATAACTCTTTTTATAATAATTATTAATAATAAATTTACTAATTAATATTTGGAAATAACATAAACTTCAAATTTTCATTTTCAAAAAAATTATTTAATTCATGACCGTATTTATGAAACACTAAGTGTTTTTTCTTACAATTTGCGTTATTAAAAATAGCATATTGAGTAATCGGTGGACATATAGTGTCTAATAATCCAGTTCCAACTAGTAATTCACAATTTAATCTACTTGCAAAATTTACAATATCTATATATCCAAGTTTCTTAAATATCTCTTCTTCTCTAATATGCATAGGATCAAACCACCTAAAGTAATATCTTATTCCTTCATATGCGTTTATATCTAAATCCATATTATAAACTCTTCTAAAATCTGCTAAAAAAGGATACTGAGCTGAACACTTTTTAATATTTCTATTTAATGCAGCTACTACTAATGCTATTGCCGCCCCTTGACCTTTGCCAAAAGATATCATTTTATTTGTATCTGTTTTATGAAGTTCTTCAACTATTTTTGATAATATATATGCATCTAAATATATCTTTCTATAATACATCTTTTGCAAATCATCATCTAACCCATTAATTAAATGACCACAAACAGTCGAACCTTTTACTCCTCCAATATCTTTACTTTTCCCACCTTGTCCTCTACAATCCATGGCTATAACTGAATATCCAATAGCTATATATCTACTTAAATTATGCCATCCTTTGCTAGCTTCTTTATAATCATGAAATTCCAATACTACTGGTAGCTTTTTATTAATAGATGGACAAATATATTTTGCATAAATTTCAGCACCATCTATGCCTTTAAAATAAATTTCATAATATTCTGCTATTTTATTTTTAAATTCCTTTTTTATTATTTTATATTTTAAGTTATCTTTATTTATATTATTTATTTCTTTGTTCCAATAATCATCAAAATCACTAGGTTTTATATTACTTCCTAAATATCCTTCCATTTCTTTTATTGGCATATCTATTACAGGCATACTATTCCTCCTCTTTCAAGAAAAAATCTATTAGCATATCATCAAATATACTTATTTCTTCATGAGTATAATCTGGAAAAGTAATATGCTTCTTTTTAGAGTTTATATTATTATACACAGCAAATTGAGTTGAAGGAGGACAGATATTATCCATAAGACCTGTTCCAAATAAAACTTCTGCTTTTAATTTATAAACCAAATTATGAACATCAATATATCCTAGTTTTGTAAATATATAATCATCTTTTTCTCCCATTGTATTAAACCACTTAGAATAGTATCTTAACCCTTCATATGCTACTAAATCTAAATCCATATCATATACTCTTTTATAGTCTGAAAGAAATGGATATAATACTGCACACCTTTTTATAATTGGATTTAAAGCAGAACAGGCTAAAGCTATTCCAGCACCTTGACTTGCTCCATTTGAATATATTTTATTTTTATCTATCCCCTCTAAATTTTCAGCTATTCTACATAAAATTGAAGCATTTTGAAATAACCTTACATAGTACATATCTTTGGGGTCTCCATCTAATCCTAAAATAATGTGACCTGAAACAGTAGTTCCATTAAATCCTCCAATATCTTTTCCATTTCCACCTTGTCCAGGACAATCCATAGCTAATACTCCACATCCAATTCCTGCAAAGGATGATTGTTCAAACCATCCTCTACTTGCTCCTGGATATCCATGGAATTGTAAAACTAAGGGTATATCATAATCTAATTTAGGTTTAACATATTTAGCATAAACTTTTTCACCATTTATACCCTTAAACCATAAATCATAATAACTGCACATAATAAACCCATTAATTTCACTAGAAGTTATATAATATTCTAATTTATGATTATTAACTTCCTGCATTCTATCATCCCAAAAAGAATTAAAATCTTCTGGTATAGGATTTGTACCTTTATATTTTTCAAGTTCTTCTAATTGCATATCTATTCTAGGCACTTTATCACTCCTCTAGAAAATAAGCTTTAATTTAGATTTCATCTAAGAAATCTATTCCTGTAATATTGTAAGTTTCTTTCAACTTTTTATATCCTTCTTTAAAATCTAATTCTTCTTTCTTTGTTAGATTTTGGAATGGACTACGGCAATATCCTGCATCTATTCCTCTCCATCTAAGAACTGCTTTCATTCCCGCATAGAAAGATGGTAATTGTAATGAATACATTATTATTTCAACAGCTTGCTTTTGTAATCTTTTAGCTTCATCCATATCTTTGTTATTAACAGCATTATTAATATTTATAAATAACTCTGGCATTATATTATAGAAAGAACCTATTATTCCATCAGCTCCTGCTAAAAGTCCTGACATAGCCATTTCATCTGCGCCTGAATATACAAGGAAATCTTCTCCAACTTCATCCTTTATTTGAGTTATTTCATAATGAGATAAAGCAGTATATTTAATACCTTTTACATTTTTAACTTTTGCTAATCTTTTAATTGCATTCATTCCTAGAAGTCCAACTAAAGGTACGTTATATACTATCATAGGTAAATTACAAGACTCTGCAATTTCTGTATAGTACTTAACTATTTGATCTTCATTAAATTTCCAGTAGAAAGGTGGTACGCTTGATATTCCATCTGCCCCTACTTCTTCAGCATGTTTTGCTAAATCTATAGATAATTTTGTTCCTATAGCTCCAACATGAACCACAACAGGAACTCTACCTTTATTCTCATCCATTACAATTTCAACAACTCTTTTTCTTTCTTCATTGCTCATAGTAAATCCTTCACCAGTTGAGCCAGTTAAATATAAACCATTTACACCTTTGCCTATTAGATATGAAACTAATTGTCTCATTCCTACTTCATTTATTTCCTCATTCTTGTCAAAAGCTGTTAATACAGCAGGAACTACTCCCTTAAAATCTTTAATATCAAATTTACTCATAATATTATCTCTCCTTTAATTCTTTTTCTGCTAAATGGCAAGCAACATAGTGCTCTTTTCCATCTATGATATATTTATTTAATTTAGGTCTTTCTTTTTTACAAATATCCATACATTCTTTGCAACGTGGATGGAAATTGCATCCTTCTGGCGGATTAACTGGACTTGGTACATCCCCATCTAAAATTATACGTTTTCTTTTTCTATCTAAATCTGCAATTGGGATAGCTGATAATAAAGCTTTTGTATAAGGATGTAAATTATTAGAAAACATTTCAGATGTTTCTGAAAGTTCAACTATTCTACCTAAATACATTACAGCTATTCTGTCACTAATATATTCAACTACACTTAAATCATGAGTTATAAATATATAAGTTAAATTTCTTTCTTCTTTTATTTTTTTAAGTAAGTTTAATACTTGAGCTTGAATTGAAACATCTAAAGCTGATACAGATTCATCACAAACTATTAACTCTGGGTTAATACAAAGAGCTCTTGCTATACCTATTCTTTGTCTTTGACCACCAGAAAATTCGTGAGGATATCTATCCATATATTCTCTTCTCATGTTAACTGCCTCTAATATATCTCCAATTAACATTCTTCTATCATTTTTATCTTTAACTCCAAACTTCTTTAAAGGATCCGATAAAGACTGATATACAGTAAAAGCAGGATTTAAAGATGAATGGGGATCTTGAAATACTATCTGCATTTTTTTACGAGCTAAATCCATTTCTTTTTCAGTTAGCTTTCTTAAATCCTTTTTACCAACATCTCCTTTAAAATCATAAATCATTTCTCCGCCAGTTGGTTTAACTAATTGAAGTATTGATTTACCAAGGGTTGTTTTGCCACATCCAGATTCCCCAACTAATCCAAGAGTTTCTCCCCTATAAATAGTTAAGTCTATATCATTTACGGCTTTTACAAATTTAGTAGGTTTTTTAAACATTGAAGCTTTTATTGGAAAATATGTTTTTGCTCCTTTAATTTCTAAAAGGACTTCTTTATTTGACACTTAAAACCAACTCCTTCTCCTTAAAACTGTTTTTAATAACCTCTTCATGTTTAAAACAACGAACCATATGACTATTTTCTATAATCTCTTCTACCGGCATAATATCGCATTCTTTGCAATAATAATTACATCTTGGAGCAAATTGACATCCTACTGGCCTATCATAAGGATCAGGAGTTGAACCTTTAATAGGATTTAATTCCTGTTCTTTTCCTTTTCCTAATATAGGAATTGACTTTAATAAAGCTTCTGTATAAGGATGTGCAGGCTTTCTTAATATCTCTTCAACAGTACCACTTTCTATAATATTTCCCATATACATAACTGCAACATCATCTGCAAGTTCACTAACAACTCCCATATCATGAGTAATAAGAAGTATTGCAGTATCATTTTCTTTTTTAAGCTTATCCATAAGTTCAAATATTTGAGCTTGAATTGTAACATCAAGAGCTGTTGTAGGTTCATCTGCTATTAAAACCTTTGGCTGACAACTCATTGCCATTGCAATCATCGCCCTCTGTCTCATACCTCCCGAAAATTGATGTGGATATTCATTTATTCTTTGTTCTGGATAAGGTATTCCCATATCTTTAAGTAAATTTAAAGTTCTTTCTTTAGCTTCTTTTTTACTTACATTTTCATGGCATAAAATATTTTCACTAATTTGATATCCAATTGTGTAAACTGGATTTAATGCTGTCATTGGATCTTGGAATATCATAGCTATATCTTTTCCCCTTAAGCCACGCATTTCTTTGCCATTTCTCTTTAATTTATCTATTCTTATATCACTATCATCTTTATGATAAATTATTTCTCCCTCTTCTATTCTTGAAAGTTTAGGTAGCAATTGCATAATTGATGATGCTGTAACACTTTTACCACAACCAGATTCTCCAACTATACAAAGAGTTTTTCCTTTTTTTATTTTGAATGAAACTCCATTTATAGCTTTATTGCATCTTTGATTTGTATAAAAATAAGTTTTTAAATTATTAACTGTAATTATAGTATTATCATTCATCTTCATTCCTCCTATCCTTGTTGTGTTGGGTCTGTAGTATCACGTAATCCATCTCCAATAAAGTTAATACTCATAATAAATAAAGATATCACTATACCAACAGGTAGCCATAACCACCAATTATTTTGTAATGTGAACATATCCTGCGCTGCATTTAGTATATTTCCCCAAGTTGCAATTTCAAGCGGAACTCCAAGGCCTAAGAAACTTAAAGAAGCTTCTTCTAATATAAACATTGCTGTACTTAGAGTTATATTTACGACTATTGGTCCTATAGCATTTGGAAGCATGTGTTTATAACAAATTATAAAATTATTTAATCCAAATGATTTTAAGGATTGGACATATTCTTCTTCCCTAATAGATAAAATTTGAGCACGGGCCATACGATAAACACTTCCCCAGCCAGTTAATATAAATATTATTATAAGGTTAGTTAAACTTTGTCCAAGTATTGCAACTAACATTAAAACTAAAACAAGTTGAGGGAATGACATAAATATTTCTGATATACGTAAAACTGTCTTATCAAACAATCCACCTTTATATCCTCCATAGCATCCAAGTAAAACTCCTATTAATGCACAACCCATAGCACTTCCAAGACCAATTAAAATAGAAATTCTTCCACCATAAATAACTCTTGAAAAAACATCTCTTCCAACCTTATCTGTTCCAAATAAGTGATCTCCTGAAGGCGATTTTAAAACATTTGTCATATCAACTGCTAGTGGATCATATTTAGTTAATAATGGAGCTAGTATTGATGATAATAATATTATTGAAAATATAAACAATCCAATAATAGCTAACTTATTATTTAGAAGCTTTCTTAAAGTACGGTTAACTTTTCTTTTTCCTAATAAACCTGCTTCTTCTTGCTCTAGAATCTTATCTAATTTCCTATCAAATCTGCTTCTTTTACTTCTTGCCTCTACCATAATATCCTCCTAATCTAACTTAATACGTGGATCAAGTAACGCTGTTGCTATATCAACTAAGAAACTTGAAACAAGTACTGCAGTTACTGTAAGTAATGCTATCATCATAACTAATGGATAATTTTGAGAGCGTACCGCAGTTGCAAAGGCACTTCCTATTCCTGGCCATCTAAATACGCTTTCTATAACTACAGCTCCTCCAATTAAACTTGGAAGCCTAAATCCTATTAATACAACAACTGGTGTTAATGCAACTCTAAATCCATGTATTAAATTAACTCTCCATTCTGGTAATCCCTTACTCCTAGCTGTTCTTATATATTCTTTATTCATAGTATCTAACATACTTGAACGTGAATATCTCATTACTCCAGCTGTAAGAGAAATACCTAAAACAAGGGCAGGCAATATTAAATATTCATATCTATCTATAAAATCAATCTTACCAGGCATCATACGCCCCCCTACAGGAAACCAGCCTAGATTTAGCGAAAAAATCAATATACAAACCATACCAAAGAAAAATTGTGGTATTGAAACCCCTATCATACCAGCAACTGTTAAAATGTTTTCTGATATAGTTCCTCTACGTATAGCACTAAATAATCCTAAAAGACTTCCAAGTACAGTTGATATTATTAATGCAGCTAAAGCTAATTCTAATGTAGCTGGTAATAATTCTTTAATAATCTTAATAATTGGAACACCACTTGATACACTGTATCCAAAGTTCCCCCTTAATATTTCACCAAGCCATCTAAAATAACGAATCATAAAGGGATCATTTAGTCCATAAGCTTGACGTATTTCATCAAGTTTTGTCGGATCAATATTAGCTAATAATTCAGGACTTATCATATGTGATACTGCATCTCCTGGTGTAAGCTCTAATCCTAAATAAATAATGAATGTTATCACCAAAAGCATAGGAATTAATCCTAGTATTTTCTTAAATACAAACTTTACCATAGCTGTCCTCCTTAATTTAAAATTAGGGACTGCAGCAAGCAATCCCTAATCTTAATTTTTAATTATATTATTTTATCTCCCACTTTTGAACATTCCAGTCATAATTAAATTGAGGGTTACCAAATTTTTTAATTCCAGTTTCTATTTTATTGCTCTCTATTACATATACTGGTTGATAATATAATGGTATTGAAAATAATTTTTCATTTTCATATTTTTGTAATTCAAAGAACGCTTTCTTTTGAACTTCAGTATCCATAGATGAATTTGTAGCATCTAATAAAGAATTTAAAGTTTCATCTGCTGGAGTATGTGAATTAGACGGTGATCCTGTTCTATATCTATCATAATATTCATGCATTGAAAGTGCTGATACAGCTGCATAAGCTAAATCCCAATCAACTACACTTGGTCCATTTACTTGATCTTGAGGTGCTTTCCAAAGAATAGTTGCTAAATCACCTTCCACTAATCTAAAGTTCATCCTTATTCCAACTTCTTTTAAGTAAGCTTGAACTGATGTCATAAGATCTACGGTTAATTGATCAGTATAGTAATATACTACATCTAAAGTATATTCTGAATTCCAATTTGCGTCTGCTAGTAATTGTTTTGATTTTTCTGGATTAAAACTATAATCATTTAATCCTTCTATTTTATCTGCTCCATTCGGAGTTAAACTATTAGCAGGTATTACAGTTCCATCAAATAAGTTTTCTCCAATCGTTTTCATATCTACTGCATATCTAATAGCTTGCCTAATTCTTTCATCTGCTAATGGAGACTTACTTCCGTCAGCTTTATTAAATTTATTAGCATAAAATAAACGAGTATATCTTACATCTACTTGATTTAATTTTATAGTTTCATCATCTTTTAGAGCTTTAACATCTGCAACACTTTTTGTATAACCATAATCTAGTAAACCTGATTTAACGTTATTTACTAAATTGGTATCACTATCACCGGGGCTAGGCGTTAAGTGTATATTATAATCTGCAACTCCATTATAATATTTATCAAATGCTTCTAATATTGTATAGTCATTAAACTTAACCTCTTTTACTTTAAAAGGACCAGATCCAATTGGGTTTTGGAAATATTCCGCTTGTTGGAACTTAAGTGGATCAACACCTTCGAAATACTTTTCTGGTAATATAGCAAATTGAGTAAATGTTAATAATGCATCTGGTGCTACTTTATCAAAAGTAATATTTATAGTATTTCCATCAATTTTCAACCCCGAAAGTCCATCTGCGCTTCCATTTAAGTAAGCTTCACTTCCTTCTATAGCCTTAAACGTATTTATAAATACAGCATTTATAACTGCAGTTTTCATAGAATATTCTATATTCCACTTTACATCCTTTGTAGTTATTTTCTCTCCATCATGCCAGTAAATATCATTTCTTAATTCAAATGTTAACTTTTTCCCATCTTCGCTTAGCTTGTACTCTTTTGCAAGTTCACCCTTTACTGGATTTAAACTTGAATCAGCTTCAATTAAATGATCGTATAATACCTTTGAATATGTGTATGATCCTGGATTTAACCATGGTGTTTCAAAAAATTCTATTGGGCCACCATTTGAATACATTATTTTTTCATTACTTTCATTAGAAGCTCCTGAGTTGTTTTTACCACAAGCAACTAATGATAACGTCATAACAGCGGCAATAACACAGCTAATAACCTTTTTCATTTCTCTTCCTCCATTTACCCATAATAATTTGCAAATAAAATTTTTACACCACTTTTTTATATTTTTTTGGAGTTAAATTTCATTTGTGTATTAATTATATCACCCACTTTTTTTATTGTAAACGTTATTTTAACTAAAATATATAATTTATGTTTTTTATTAAAAGTTATGGGTAATTTTATCATTTCATTAAAATATTCTAAAAAATTTTTCATGTTTTATAAATTTAACAACTTTGTTCTATTTTTAACTTTTTATTACAATCAGGTGTATAATATAAAAGTAGCAAATTTAAGAAATGAGGATGCATTTATGATAGTTGGAAAATTAAAAGATTTATATTTTTATAAAGGATTGAATTCAAATTTAGACAAGGCTATAACTTATATATTAGAAAATAATTTAAATACATTAAAAGATGGTAATAATTATATTGATGGAAAAAATGTTTTTATAAATAAATTTAATTATATTTGCCAAGATAAAAATGATTGTTTCTTTGAAGGTCATAGAAAATATATAGATATTCATATAGTATTAAAAGGTTCAGAAATGTTTGGATATAATGATATATCTGATTTATCTGAAGCATCAAAATATGATTTAGAAAATGATTTTATAAAGTTTGAGGGACCCATAAAAGCATCTATTAAAGCAAGTGTTGGAGATTTTATAATAACTTTTCCTGAAGATATACATATGCCTAAAATGCCACTTAATAATGAACTTGTAGAGAAAGTAGTTTGTAAGGTTTTAGTTTAAACATTTAAAAATTAATTATCACTTTAATAGTAAAAAGCATATTTTAAATCTTAGAGATTTAAAATATGCTTTTATTATGTTACTGATTTATCTATTAATAACTCTGCTGTTTTTCCTTTTAAATTTAATACATATTCCTTATTTAATAAAGCATATCCAGTACACAATAAGTCAATAATATAAAGTTGTGATATCTTACTAATTAAAGAACCTCCATCTAATAAATTCTCCTTACCAGCTGTTAATAATAAACAATCAGCTAGTTGTGCAACTGGAGATAAAGCATAGTTTGTTATTGATATAATTTTAGCATTTTGCTTTTTAGCTATCTTTAAGGAATCAATTATATCCTTAGTATATCCAGATAAACTTAACGCAATTATCACATCTCCTTCACCACAAAGATATGAATACATCATTTGAAAATGATTATCTGTAATTGCTATGCCTGTTTTACCCATTCTAACAAATCTACTTTGTGCTTCATTTGCTGCAAGTCCTGAAGCTCCCACCCCATAGAAAAATAGCTTATTAGATTTTTCAATTAGATCTATTCCTATATTTAATTGTTCTACATCCAAAACCTTTTTTGTATTTATTATGGTATTAGTCATATTACTAGCAATTGAATCTATATAATTTTCATGGTAACTTTCATTAACAGGCTCATCATCTTTGGCAATTTGAAGTTTCAAATCTTGAAATCCACTAAATCCAACCTTTTTTACAAATCTAAGTATAGTGGCTTCTCCAACATTTATCTTTTTAGATATTTCTAATAAAGTTTCATATATTATGTTTCCTCTTTCAGTTAGTATATAATCTGCCACTTTTCTTTCAGATTTACTTAGTGAAGGGTAACAAGATTCTATCATAGCTATATATTTCATACTAAGTCTACCTCCATTGAAATTTTTCTATAGTTTTCTCTCAAAGCTTATAAATCTTCTTCCTTGAAAAGTAAGTATCCCCTTATCTCCTTCAACTATATAAGCATAATCATTATATGAAACCTTAAGTTCAAGCCTCTCTGCATTTATTAATTCAAAAGTTATATGATAGCTTGTTGAGGCTGAATGATTATTCGTTCCTCTACTCACATGAGTTCTTTTTCCTATTATTTTTGCTTCAACAGGTATTATAGGTTGACTATTATTATATCTATTTTCTTTAATTGCTCCATAAATAAAAAATGCTATCATTCCAAACATAATTAACGGAATTATATAGAAAAATAAGTTAAAAATCCCACCGAACATAAAACCACCCATCATTACTATCCCTCCTAATATTATATTAATAAATTCAATCATTTTTATATTGTATTATAATATATTGACTTAAATTTTAAAACCTATTTATTTAACAAAATTAATTTTATTACCACATACATTACATTTATAATATACTTTTCCATATTGATTGTTGTCATAAGCAAAATAATATTCTTCCATTTTCGATGCACATATCTTGCATATAATAATTCTCTTATTTTTATCTGTTGTCATTCTTCTCTCCATTTCAATATATTTTTATAGTATCAATAAAACTAACTTAATTAATATATATCTTATTAATTATACTTATTTACATTTATTATATACTTATTTTCTTTTCTATAATATATTTTCTAAAAACTATTATAACTTTATTTCAATAAAAAAGGACATCGCATCATATTTCATATTTGCAATATCCCCTTAAAATTAATTATCAATATTTTTATTATCTTCAATTATAGCTAATGCTTGCTTTATTTTTTCTTTTATAGAATGTAAACTATTTAAAAGATTTATTATATCTTTTTTCGCATAGTCTATTAAAGCTTCTTCAATATCTAGAACAATTGTGGAAACCTTTTCAGGGAGTTCATCTATTTTCTCTTCACAAGTGTATAAAACATTCTTCTCTAAATATTCATTAAAGTAACTTTCAATATTAAAACTTTTCAAATTTCTTATATTATCTTTTTCATAACATAAATCCATTATATTATTGATTTCTTCTTCTATATCTTTAAAAATATCCATAGAAATAAAATCTTTACTATTCTTTGCAATTACATCATTCATTTCATTAACTAAGTCGATATCTTCTAATCTAAAACCATATAAATTAAGTTCTTTAGGATCAGATTTTTCCTTTCCCTTTTCTCCAAAAAATCTAATTAATATATTGTCTGCATTTCTATTTATTTCTTCTAAAATATTTTTTAGTTTAATTTTTTTTAAATCTTTATTCTTTTCTTTCTCTTCTAGTAAATTCCCAATATTATTTTGCATAGTTCTCTCCTTAAAATATTTTCCCCTACTAAAGTCTATTTTGTTAAAAAATTAATTATTACAATTAAGCTTAAATCTTCTCACGATTTTTACTTTATAATATTTCATATTCTATGTAAACTCTAAATATCCTTTTTTTTTAATTATATTTAAGTAAATTTATTAATTTAACTAAAATTTTATTATATAATATTAAATCTATTGTTAGAATTTATCAATGCTGTTATTTTCATAAAACATTAATTATATAAAAACAGTAGATACTTATTTAGTACCCCTACTGTTTTTATGATATACTTTGTTTTTTATTTAACTTTATTATCTAACTTTTGACTTAAAAGTTATAAAATCTAACTTTTCAAATTTAATCATTATTTAGAATACTTAAAAATTCATCTTCATTTATTATTTCAATTCCATATTCTTTTCCTTTTGTAATTTTAGATTTTCCTGGATTTTCTCCTAAAACTAAAAGATTAGTTTTCTTTGTTATACCATCTTTAGTTACTCCACCATTTTTAATAGCCATTATTTTAAGTTCTACCCTATCTGTTTTAGATTCACCAGTAAATACAATTACTTTATCTTTTAACTTTTCACTCATTATATTTTCAGCTGCTTCTTCAAGTTTTCTTTTTTCTTCTTCTTTATTAGTTTTATTATATTTAAAGAAAGTTTTTGGCTTTGAATCTTCTTCTAAATTATTTCTATTTATGCTTTTCTTTTCTTCACTATAATCCTTGTTAACTTTTCCTTCTTTGTTAACTGATACCCATCTATCTACTTTAACCTTTTTTAAAACTTCAAGAAGGTCTAGTACATCTTGAATTGCATTATGGTCTTGACTATTTTTAATATTATAATATTTTAGAAGTTCAACTAATTTGTAACTTTTAAGTTTTTCTTTTTGTCTTATACTTTTTAAGCTACAATTAAACTCTCTATTTTCATCAATCCAATTCCAGTGTAATAAAAAGCTTCTATCAAAACTTGCATTATGAGCTACTAATGGATATTTATATTTTGTTATAAACTTATTAAACTTATCTTTCATTTCTTCATTAGTTTCAATCGGATCTAATCCATAACCATAACCCTTTTTATATTCTTCTTCATTATTAACTATTCCTAAATGGAGCTTGTCTATTACTCTAAAATCCTCTACTACAAGAAGTGCTACTTCTCTTATCCCATCTTTAGGGTAAAGGCTCATTGGAGTTTCTATATCTACAATTATAAACTTTTCACTTTTTTGCATATCAATAAAATAATCTGGATGTATGCTATGTAGATTATCCTTTATATTTAAAACAATCTCATTTTCATCTACAAATCCTACAACATCACATAAATCAACATTTTTTGTATAAGCTCCCTTATAATAAAGATCCTTAACTTCCTTTGCCCCTGATGATATTATTTTATATTCCTTAAGCTTTAAAAGTTTTTCTTCTATTGAACTAAATTCTTTCCATTCTCTTGTAGGGGTAATCATATTTTATTTCTCCTAACTAATCTTTTTATATTATCTCTTTCACTCTACCTACTATTCCATCTTCAAGCATTACTTTTATCCCATGATGATGATTAGGAGAATTAGTTAATATTCTTTTAACTGTTCCCTCTGTTAATTCTCCAGTTCTTTGATGTTCTTTTTTTACAACTCTTACTTTTGAACCGACTTTAATATTTCCTCTATTAGTACCATCCATTTTTCTACCTCAATATCATTAGTTATTTTTTATTTCTATATATTCTTACTTTAATGATAGTAAATAATTATGTCAACATTTATCATAATCTTTTAATATTATTCTACCTTTAACTACAATATAAAAACATTATATAAATAAACTTAATCTATTCTTTCTATAGTTAGAAGTCATTTCATCCCTCATAGCATCCGGTCGTATATTGTACCTTAAAGACCACCCTACTACTTCACTACATAATATGCTACTACAAAGCTTTGACTTTATTAAATCATAAGGTTATACTTGGATTACAAGTTAGCAAAGGCAACTTGAAAACTTAATATCGCGGGATGGAGCAGTTGGCAGCTCGTTGGGCTCATAACCCAAAGGTCGTAGGTTCAAGTCCTGCTCCCGCAACCAAAAAAACCTTACTCTTACTGTAAGGTTTTTTTATTGCTTAAATTTTCTAATAATAAGCACTCTCCTAAGTTAGCATAAGTAGTAATGCCCTTCGTAATAAAATTAAGCACTCTAATATTAATTAAATTAAAAATTAAATTACACATTTTCAATACTTATTATCCAATAAGGTTTGAAAAATACAAATTATGTATTATAATATATTTAATAAATTATAGAAGTCAATATTATTTTAAGGAGGTACCTGATATAGCTAAAATAATAAAAAATAAACCTTTATTTATTACCTTAGTTATGTTACTTTTTATTACTACTACTGTATTTACATTCCTTTACTACAAAGAACATAAGTCTGGTAATTTTACTGCTAAAGAAAACATTTCTGAAATTAAAAAAATTGATAAAGATCTTTCCTTAGAAAGTTCTGATGAACTTAAAGACAATACCTATTATTCTCTTGAAAACATTTATGATATACTTCATAGAATGAGTAATAGTAAAATTATTGCTGAAGATAATCAAATTTGGGGTCGTCTTCCAATGGACCCTAAAGAGATTTCTATCCTAAAAAGTCTTATAGAGAAAGTTGATTATAAAGATAGGGATTACCTTTTAGAAGTACTTTCTAGATGGGAAAATAATGATTTTTCTAAGGTTGTTGATGAACATAACTACTTTTGGAAAAAGCTTGGTGGTACTATTGGAAAAGCAATTTCTATAAAGGAATAATTTAATTTTATAAATAAAAAAGTTAGTTTTTTAGCTAACTCTTTTATTTATATATTTATTAAATTATTTTAAGTGTCCAATCCTCACAGTTCCAAGTTTCAGTAACTATATCTCTATAAAACTCTGGTTCATGGGATACTATTAATATTGTTCCTTTATATTCTCTTAATGCTTTTTTTAATTCTTCCTTAGCATCTACATCTAAATGGTTTGTAGGTTCGTCTAGGATTAAAATATTTGATTCTCTGTTTAATATCTTACATAGTCTAACCTTTGCAGCTTCTCCACCAGATAGAACCATAATTCTTGATTCTAGTTGTTTTGTTGTAAGGCCGCATTTCGCAAGAGCTGCTCTTATTTCGTATTGAGTTTTGCCTGGGAACTCATTCCACATTTCTTCAATACATGTATTTCTATTTCCTGATCTATCTTCTTGTTCGAAATATCCTATATGTTGATACTCACCAGTTTCTACTGTTCCACTTAAAGGCTTAATTTTACCTAATAAACTCTTAAGTAATGTTGATTTACCAAGACCATTAGCTCCAACTAAAGCTACCTTTTGACCTCTTTCTAAATATAAATCAAGTGGCTTTGTAAGCGGAGAATCATATCCTATTACTAAATCCTTAGTTTCAAATATCATTTTTCCAGAAGTTCTTGCTATTTTAAAGCTAAATTCTGGTTTTGGTTTTTCTTTTGAAATTTCTATAACATCCATTTTATCTAATTTCTTTTGTCTTGATTTTGCCATATTTGAAGTTGCAGCATTTGCTTTATTTCTTGCAACAAAATCTTCAAGTCTTGCTATTTCCTTTTGTTGTTTTTCATAGGCTTGTTCAAGTCTCTTCTTGCCTTCTTCATGCAATCTCTCAAATTCTGTATAATCTCCAACATATCTTGTAAGTTTTCTTTCTTCTACATGATAAATTAAGTTTATTACTGAATTTAAGAAAGAAATATCATGAGATATTAATATAAATGCATTATCATAATTATTTAAATATCTTTTAAGCCATTCTACATGTTCTTCATCTAAATAGTTTGTAGGCTCGTCTAAAAGTAAGATATCTGGATTTTGAAGTAGTAATTTCCCAAGCAAAATCTTAGTTCTTTGCCCTCCCGATAAATCATCTACATCTTTATCTAGACCTAAGTCTAAAAGTCCAAGCCCCTTAGCTACCTCTTCTACCTTTGCATCAATAACATAGAATCCATTATGATCTAGTAAATCTTGAATTAATGCTGTTCTTTCAAGCATTTTTTCTAGTTCATCTGTTTCTACTTCTCCCATTTTTCCATACAAAGTATTCATTTCTGTTTCTAAATCAAATAGATATTTAAAAGCTTCTCTTAAGGAATCTCTTATACTTTGTCCTTTTACTAAATCAGCATGTTGATCCATGTATCCAACTCTAACATTATTAGACCAAATAACTTTTCCTTCATCTGGCATTAATTTATTTGTAACTATATTCATAAAGGTTGATTTACCTTCTCCATTAGCACCAATTAATCCAACATGTTCACCTTTTAATAATCTAAAAGATACATCTTCAAATATTGCTCTGTCACCAAAACCATGACTTATATTTTTAACTGTTAAAACGCTCATTTTTATCCTCCTGGGTTATTAATTCTTTTAATTATTATTTTTTCCTTTAGTTCTAGCTTAAAATATACTAGCTTGTGATATCTTAAATCCTCTTAGAAAATAATCAAACTACTATATCATTTATTAACTTACATAAAAATAAGATGTGAAAAATCACACCTTACTTATTATAAACAAAACTATACATAATTAACAGATATTTTTTTAGTCATTTGAAAATAAATAATAGACAAACATACTGGTCTATTTATTTTTTGAAGATGCCTAATATTCATATTCTTTAGTGTTTTCACATATAGTAATATTTAATTTACTATCATTAACAACTTTTTTATAAGAACATAGAAAATCATTTAACTCTAAATCTGTTAAATCTATTTTCCCTTCACTTTTTAATATTATATTTATATCTTCAGCTATTATATCTACATTATTCTTATCATTATTTAAAAAGTAAGTACTAACTGTTTCAACTTTAATTCTTTCCTTGTACTTCTCTTGAAAACTTATAGTCTTTCTTACTTTCTCAAGATCATCACCTTGTGGAATAATATTATTAAGTCCTAAAGACTTTATTTGCTCTTCTAAAGCAGATGCATCATATCCGTATCTTTCCATAAGTTTAGTTTGCATTTTTAAAAACTTATCCTGTGATATGTTGTTTTCCTCCATATATCCCATTACCTTTTTTGTAAAGTCAGACATATTTAGTTTTCCATCATTCATATCATAATATAAAGAATACATATAGGATTCAAATTTATCTACATCTTTATCATTAACTTTATTTTTCAATTCACTAAAATCTATAATTTTATCCATATTAATCAGCTCCTAAACATAATACACTTTTCTATATTATACTATTAATCATATCCTTATTCTATTCCCTTTATGAAAAGTTAATAATAACTTAATCTACTCTGAAAATACATGCATCCACACATCATCATATAGTCTTAATTGTTCTGGAGTTAAATATTCATAAACTTCACATTTTTCTCTAATAGTTGTATCCATATAAGCACTTTTATTATTTTTAATATCTTCTGGTTGCTCTTCCATTGCCAACTTATTGGGAGTAGTATATCCAATTTCTTCAGCTATTTTTAAAGCTTGCTCTTTATCACTTACAAAGTTTATAAACTTTTCTGCCATTTCTTTATTTTTAGCATTTGTTGGTATTGCAAATGAATCTAACCAATAGTTCGCCCCTTCTTTTGGAATTATATATTCTAAATTATCATTTTCATCAGCTAAAGTTAAACCTTCTCCTGACCATATCATTGCAATAGCAGCTTCCCCTGAAGTCATTAAATCTTTAACCTCATCAGCACCATACTTTAATACTAAAGGTTTTTGCTCCATTAATGCTTTTTTTGCTTCTTCTAATTCTTTTTCACTAGTTGTATTTAATGAATATCCAAGTTTTTTAAGGGCCATACCAATAGCATCTCTTTGGGCACTCAGTACAAATATTTCTTTTTCATATTTTTTATCCCACATAATATTCCAGCTATCTATAGGTTCTTTTACCATATCCTTATTATAAACAAGCCCTACAGTACCATTCATGTAAGGTACAGTATAATCATTGTTTGGATCATAAGGCTGTCCCATATCACTTTTACTCATTTGACTTAAATTTGGTATATTATCTTTATTTATTTTTTGTAATAAGTTTTCTTTAATCATTCTATCTGCCATATAGTCTGAAACTAAAACAGCATCATAATTTATTTTTCCTGATGATACTTCAATATACATACTTTCCATCTCATCAAAAGTTTTATAATTAACTTTAACATTATACTTTTCCTCAAACTCTTCTATAACACCTTCTGCTACATTTTCCCCATAATTTAAAACATTAATAGTTTCTTTACTATTATTTTTACAGCCTACAAATACAGAAAGTGTTAAAACAATTACTGATACTAGCACTAATACCTTTAAACCTTTTTTCATTTTTTCTCCTTCTCATGTCTATATTTAATAAATATATTTCTAATTAATTATTATATAATTATTTTTATCAATTTGAAAGTAAGATTATTCCACATTTTTCAGTCTATTATTTTTAAGTATTATTTAACATTAATTTACCTAATCTTTTTTATAAACTTTAATAATAATTATGGGCAAAAATATAGAACTGTTAAACAGTCCTATATTTTTTTAAATCTCTAATAATTTTGCAACAGTTCCTTTGATATTATTTAACTCTACTTGTAACTTACTCACTTCTTCTTTTTCATTATCAAGTAAATTAAGTAATATAAGCCCTGAATTTGCGCATGAATCTTGACTTGCTTCATGAAGTCCTATCCTTGTTTGAATCAAACATCCATACTTTGTTAATACTTCTTGAACCTCTGGTGCTTTTTTTATTCTTGGTTCAATTTTTATAGCCATAATTTTAAACATATTCTTACCTCCGAAATTCTCTTCATTTCTATAATCTCCCATTGTTCTTTTATTTATTCAAAATATAGGTTTATTTCATATTTTTTCCCTTGATATAAGAACATTAGTTCTGTATAATATAATAAATGAGGTGATTTTCTTGATAACTTTAAATGAAAAATTAAATATTTTATCTGCTGCAGCAAAGTATGATATATCTTGTTCTTCTTCTGGATCAAAACGAAAGAATACTAATGAAGGCCTTGGTAATGCTGCAAGCAGTGGAATATGTCATAGCTTTACTCCTGATGGACGATGTATTTCTCTTCTTAAAATACTTTTAACTAATATTTGTATTTATGATTGTAAATGTTGTGTTAATGCTAGAACTAAAGATTCAAAAAAAGCTATCTTTACACCAGATGAAGTTGTATCTCTTACAATTAACTTTTATAAAAGAAATTATATAGAAGGGCTATTTTTAAGTTCTGCAATTTTTAAAAATCCTAATTACACTATGGAATTATTGCTTACTGTTGTAAAAAAATTAAGACTTGAAGAAAACTTTAATGGATATATACATTTAAAAGCTATTCCAGGAGCAGATGATGCTTTAATTAAAGAAGCTGGTAAATATGCCGATAGGATGAGTGTTAATATAGAGCTTCCTTCTGCTAATAGTTTAAAACTTTTAGCCCCTGAAAAAAGCAAAGAAAACATTTTAGCTCCTATGGGAATTATTAAAAGTAATATAATTGAAAATAATGATTTAAAGAAGAAAATAAAATCTACCCCACCTTTTGTTCCAGGAGGTCAAAGCACTCAACTTATTGTAGGTGCTACTGTTGAAAGTGATTTTAAAATTATCAATTTATCTGAGAATTTATATAATAAATATAATTTAAGAAGAGTCTATTATTCAGCTTATGTTCCTGTTGTAAAAGATGAAAAATTTCTTCCTGATATAACCCACCCTCCTTTAGTTAGAGAACATAGATTATATCAAGCAGATTGGTTACTTAGATACTATGGATTTAATGCTAAAGAATTACTTAAAAATGAAGAAGATAACTTTGATTTAAACTTTGATCCTAAAACTTCTTGGGCTTTAAATAATATTGATAAGTTTCCTATAGAAATAAACAGAGCTCCTTATGAAAGTCTTCTTAGAATCCCTGGAATAGGAGTTAGATCAGCTAAAAGAATTGTAGTTACAAGAAAAGTTCACCTTTTAAACCTTGAGGATTTAAAGAAACTTGGTATTGTTCTTAAAAGGGCAAGATATTTTATTACTTGCAAAGGTAAATACTACGGAGATGTAGCCTTTGATGATGAAAAAATAAGAAAAAGACTTCTTTATATAACTTTACCTAAAAATAATTTTGACACTTCGGAACAATTATCTTTTTTTGATAACATTTATAATAAGGATAATAGTAGTAAATTATTTTTACCTGAAAATAATAAAATCCTTTTACCAGAAGATAAACCAACTTCCTTAACAGGAGAATTCTAAAGGGGGCTTATAATTGTTAACTTTAATATATGAAAATACTTTTGAAGGTTTTTTAACTGCAATTTATTATGCTTTCTACTCTAAAGAAGATGTATATTCTATTATAACTAAAGAAGAAGTTTCTTTTAACTTGTTAGCGGAAATTAAAGATATAAAAAGTGAAGATGATAAATACAAAAAAGTTAAAACTTCTATTGTTTCAAAAATCGATCCTCTATCTTTAAATAAAATATATAAATTATTTCTCTCAAATGAAAAAGATAAGGGATTACTTTGTTATAATTATTTAAAAAAGGCCTTTAAATTTGGTAGTAAAATTCATGAACATATATATTTAAATGAAGTTAGGAATTTAGATTTAATTTGTAGAAGAGTTTCTTTAGAAAGTCATAGGTTTACAGGTTTTATAAGATTCAAATCTATACAGAATAATTTTTTATATGCAGTCATTGAACCAGATAATAATATATTAGAACTTATCTCACCCCATTTTCAAAGAAGATTTTCTAATGAATATTGGATAATTCATGATAAAAAAAGAAATATTGCATCAGTTTACAACAAAGTTTCCTGGGAAATTCACGAAATGGATTCTTCTCTACTTAATATAATTGATACTTATGAGGATAACTTTGAAGATTTATGGAAAGGATACTTTAAATCTACAACTATTATTGAAAGAACTAACTTAAAATTGCAAAAAAGGCAAATGCCTAAAAGATACTGGGATAACCTAACAGAAACAAAAAAATAGGATATTGACTCTTAAAGGTCAATATCCTATTTTTTGCTTAGTTTCATTGTAATTTTGTAATAATTAATTTAATTACTTATTAATTGAAAATCACAAAATAAGCAACTTTCTATAAGTATAATCTTATAATGAAGCTATTGCTTCTATTTCTACTAATGCATCCTTAGGTAATCTTGCTACCTCAACACAGCTTCTTGCTGGCGCATTTTCTTTAAAGTATTCAGCATAAACTTCGTTTACTTGTGCAAAATTATTCATATCACTTACGAAAACTGTAACTTTAATAACTTTGTCTAAGCTACTTCCTGCTTGTTCTAAAACAGCCTTAACGTTTTCTAAAGATTGTTTTGTAGCTGCTTTTATTTCAGAAACCAATTCACCTGTTGCAGGGTTAACTGGTAGTTGACCTGATGTGAATACTAAATCTCCGATTTTTATTCCTTGTGAGTATGGTCCTATTGCTGCTGGAGCATTTGTTGTTGAAATTATTTCTTTTTTCATTCTTACACAACCTTCCTTAAATATTTTACTCTTCCACTATATAACTTTTTTAGCATTTTTTCAACATGTAATCCTTTTAATTAACAATCTTATCTAAAATATATCTAATAAATTAATTTAATTAATCTCAAAAGAGAGTAATCATATATATTATTAATTGAAAAATATATATAAATAGTTCCATAAATGATACAATAGGTAGTAAATATTTATAAGGAGGAATTGTATATGAGTGAAGAAGCTAATATTGACTGGAATAATCTTGGTTTTAGCTATATAAAAACTGATTATAGATATATCTCAGTTTGGAGAGATGGAAAATGGGATGATGGGCATCTAACTGAAGATAACATGCTTAAAATAAGTGAGTCTTCTACTGCACTTCATTACGGCCAACAATGTTTTGAAGGATTAAAAGCTTACAGAAGAAAAGATGGAAAAATTCAATTATTTAGAGTAGATAGAAATGCTAGCAGAATGAATGAAAGTAATAGAAAATTACTTATGCCTGAAATCCCTGCTGAAAAATTTATAGATGCCTGTATGCAAGTTGTTAAAGCAAATGAACATTTTGTACCACCTTATGGTACGGGTGCTACTTTATATTTAAGACCTTTTATGATAGGTGTTGGTGATAACATTGGAGTTAAACCTGCTCCTGAATATATTTTCTCAGTTTTTGCTGTGCCTGTAGGTCCTTATTTTAAAGAAGGTTTATCTCCTTGTAACTTTATGATTGCAGATTATGATAGGGCAGCTCCATTTGGAACTGGAGGTAGTAAAGTTGGTGGAAATTATGCCGCCTCACTAGAACCTCACAAAATCGCAGCCGAAAAAGGTTTTGCTGATTGTATTTATTTAGATCCATCAACTCATACAAAAATTGAAGAAGTTGGTGCTGCTAATTTCTTTGGAATAACAAAAAACAATGAATTTATAACCCCAATATCACCTTCTATTTTACCTAGCATAACTAAATACTCTTTAATGGATATTGCTAGGGATTATTTAAAGATGCCTGTATATGAAAGAGATGTTTTCGTAAATAATCTAAAAGAGTTTAAAGAAGCTGGTGCCTGTGGTACTGCGGCTGTTATAACTCCAATTGGAGGAATAGAATATAAGGATAAGCTTCATGTTTTTCATAGTGAAAAGGAAGTTGGACCAGTCATTAAGGAACTTTATAGAATTCTTTGTGGAATACAATATGGTGATATAGAAGCTCCTGAAGGATGGGTCTTTGAAGTTTAATTAAATGAAAAATGGACATATAATAGTTTGCTTATGACCTCGCTACGCTCCAAGTCATCACAAACCATTATATGTTCACTATTAACTGAATGTAGAAATTATTTTATTGACTTACTTGTAATTATTGAAAACCATATTAATGAAATTCCAAGTAATGCATGTCCAAGACCTGCAATATGGCTAAATCCAGCAAAGTCAATTCCTAAAACCTCCATACATCCTCTAATTATTAAAGTCACTATTACATAAATTAAAGATATATTATAAAGTAAGATACACTTATTAAATCCTTTATTTTTTGATAAATTAAAGTTTTTTTCTAATAATAATACTAAAATGAAGAAAATAAATCCTAAAGTTAATGTATGTGTATGAACTAATGATAATTGAGTTTTCCCTTCAAAATTATTTATTTTAGTAAACTCTCTATAGAATACCCCTGCAACTAATCCTAAAATTAAATAAAAAATTGAATAGTTAAAATATTTTTTCATAACCTTCCCCTTTCGGTGTAATATTAATTATTCTTTAATATTAATTATATCATACTTTTTTATATTTAAATTACCCTTATGATATTTTTTATTTATATTATGTAATAAGATACTACTACAAATAAAATCCTATAAACCATATTACTTAATGTAACTATTCAAATATATTTATTAATTATTAGAATATTATTTCCTATTTATAAAGACTTTAATTTACATATTTGCTATAATTATTAAAACATATTTATTTTGCCTTATCTTAAATAATACTTGGAGGTAGATTTATGAATAAAAAAGATTTTATATCTCAAATTAAAGCATCAAGTAAAACTAAAGTTTCTGATTTAGTTATTAAAAATATAACTATAGTAGATGTATTTCAAAATAGCTCTTTTATTGATAACGTAGCTATTAAAGATGGTGTCATAGTAGGTTTTGGTGATTATCATGGCAAAACTGAAATAGATGGAACTGGCAAATATATTTGTCCTGGCTTAATTGATGCTCATGCTCATATTGAATCATCCTTAGTAACTCCTAGAGAATACTATAAAGCTGCATTACCGCACGGAATAACATCAATTGTTATAGATCCTCATGAGATTGCAAACGTTCTCGGTGAAAAAGGTATAGAGCTTATAATGGACCTATCTAAAAATAATCCTTTTGATTTTTATTTTATGCTTCCTTCTTGTGTTCCAGCAACATCTTTTGAAACTTCTGGTGCAGTGCTTGAAAGCCAAAATCTTTATCCATTTTATAAAAAAGAGAATGTTCTTGGACTAGCAGAAGTTATGAATTATCCAGCTGTAATAAACTGTAAAGAAGATATGATAAATAAGCTTTGGGATGCTAAATCTAATGGCTATATAATAGATGGTCATTGTGCTGGATTTACTGATGATATGTTAAATGTTTATGCAACAGCAAATATAACTACAGATCATGAAAGTTGTGAAGCTAACGAAGTTATATCAAGACTTAGACGTGGCATGTATGTCCATATTAGAGAGGGTACTGTTGCTAAAAATTTAAAAGAACTAATTAAGGTAGCTTCTGTAGCTAATAGTAGACGTTTATGTTTTTGTACAGATGATAAACATATAGATGATTTGATAACAAATGGTAGTATTGACTCTTCTATTAAAATGGCTATCTCCTATGGTTTACCAGCCCCAACAGCTATACAAATGTGTACCTTAAACCCTTCTGAATGTTATAATTTGAAAAATAAAGGCGCCATAGCTCCAGGTTTCATAGCAGATTTTCTTATTTTAAATAACTTAGATAACTTTGAAATAAATTCTGTTTATAAACATGGTAAATTAGTTGTAAAAGATAATAACTTACTTTTTGAAAATACAAAAGAGCCATTTAATTATAATATAAAAAATAGTATGAACTTTAAAACTCTAACTAGTAAAGATTTAGAGATACATTTAAATGGTAAATCTATTTTAAATGTAATTGGTATTAATCCAAATAAACTTGAAAGTAACCATATTAAAGTATCTATAAATACCTTAAAAGATAAAGAAGTTTTTCAAGGTGATACTGTTCTTGATTTGTTAAAGGTTGCTGTTATAGAAAGACATCATAACACAGGAAATATAGGACTCGGAGTTATTAGAGGGCTTAATCTAAAACAAGGAGCAATAGCAACAACTGTATCTCACGACTCTCATAATTTAATCACCTGCGGAACTAATGACTCTGATATTCTTTTTGCTATTGAAGAATTAAGAAAATTAAATGGTGGAATTATAGTAGTTAAAGATGGTAAAGTCCTAGCTTCTATTCAACTTGAAATTGCTGGATTAATTACGGGACGAGAATCTTCTTTCGTAGTTAAAGAATTAGAAAAACTTAATAAGGCAATATCTTATGTTGCACCTGATATTAATTTTAATCCTTTCTTAACCTTATCTTTCTTATCTTTACCTGTTATTCCAGATTTAAAAATAACAGATAAAGGTTTGTTTGATGTAACTAAATTTGATTTTATAGATAATGCTTATTAAATTAAAAGGTATAGATAGAGCTTATATCTCTATCTATACCTAATTTTTACTATTCATGTATATAATATATAAAAATATTGCATCTTTAAAATTTCTTATATCAAATCCTGTTTCCTTTTTTATCTTTTCAACCCTATACATTAAAGTATTTCTATGAATATATAGTTTCTTAGCAGCCTTTGTTAAAGATAAATTACTTTTTATTATTTCTTCTAAGGTTTGTATAAGTTCATGGTTAAACCCTTTGAAAATATCTTTATACTCTTCTTTTAATTCTTTAGAATAATCTTTATCAAAATTATATATTACTTGTTCTAAAAACATATTTTTTATTGAGTATATTTCCGGCTTTATATTAAACCTTTTCCCCATTTCTAAAGATCGTACCATTCCTTCATAACAATTTTTAAAACCTTCAAAAGTTTTATTTAAATCTCCAATACTTATTCTAGCATTAACCCCTAAATTTTGAATTAAAGTTTCTTTAATTGAGAGAGCATGTTCTTCTTCTTCCTCTAAATTTCCTATAACTATTATTCTATCATAAATTTCGCCAACAAATATATCATCATTTATATATGTTTCATTAATAATACTTAATGCTTCATTTTCTTTTTTGGTTTCTATTAAAAGTATTTTATTAGACTTTGTTATTGGTGAGTTTTCCAAGCTCTCCCATTGCCTTTTTCCCTTTAATAGATCTTCTATAATATTTTCTGTACTTGTACCTTTATTTAAAATATATTCAACTAAAGGTATTATTTTTATATCATCTTGTTCTAAAAATATTTTATAATCTAAATCGTTAACTTCAATTTTTCTTTTTACTTTAGACTCTGAAGGAGGTAAATTATCAAAAATTTCATTATTATTCTCATCTAGCAATCTTAATTTCACATCAGACTTATCGCTTATATCTTTTAATATTGTATATATTTCTCTCATGTTCCTTCAACTCCTTATTAAACCCTTTTAATAAATATATTATATAATACTTTACACATTATTATAATAGCGCTGTCTCACAATTAGAAATTAAAAATGTATAATAAAAATAAAAATTACTGAAAGTATCTTTAAAATAATAATATAATCTTTAAATTCATATTATACATAAAGGGACTGTCTGCGACAGTCCCTAAAATCAATTTTCTAAAATATATTTTTCTATTTCTTTTGCTACTACTTTAGCATGTGCAACTGCTTGAACAACAGTTTTCGCTCCTGTAACAACATCTCCTGATGCAAAAACACCTTTTCTTGTTGTATTTCCTCTATCATCTG
>JARIDB010000113.1 GCA_029257045.1 Clostridium sp. | reverse complement strand
TTAATAGGAACATTTATCGTATTTATCCTTTTGATTATAAATGGGAAAAATATTTTAAGAATAGACTTAAAAGAAAAATTAAACTTAAATAAGATAAAAGAAATAAGTATATTAGGGATTCCTATGTCATTTCAAAGGGTATTGTTTACACTAGTAAATATAATCTTAGCTAGAATTATAGGCGGTTTTGGATCTGATGCCATTGCAGCTCAAAAGATAGGTCTTCAGATAGAATCAATAGTTTATATGGTAGTTGGAGGGCTTAATGGTGCTATTTCAAGTTTTGTTGGACAAAATTTTGGTGCCAAAAAATATGGAAGAATAAATGAAGGTTATAATAAAGCGTTAATTATAGGTGTTATTTATGCTTTGTTTGTAACCTTGGCATTTACATTAATACCAGAAACTTTAATAAAGTTATTTATTAGGGAAGAAAAAACAATTAAAATAGCTAGCGAGTATTTAAGAATAATAGGAGTATCTCAAATATTTTCAACTATAGAGATGATATCAAATGGAGTATTTACAGGAGTAGGAAAGCCTAGAATACCAGCTTTTATAAGTATTTTCTTTACAGTTTTAAGAATACCTATGGCAATTATATTAACTAGATATATAGGTGTAAAAGGGATATGGTATGCAATATCTATATCAAGCATATTAAAGGGAGTCATTTCTTGTATAGCTTATAGAGTGAAAATATGGAGGAATTACAATAATGTTAAAGATAATTAAAAAATTAGAATATAAAGAAAGTTTATTAATAGGGAAATATGGAATAGAACGTGAAACTTTAAGAGTTACAGGGGAAGGAAAACTTGCTCTTACAAAACATCCTGAAGTATTTGGTAGTAAAATAACAAATCCATATATAACAACTGATTTCTCAGAAAGTCAAATAGAACTTATTACACCAACTCTAAGTACGGTAGAAGAGGTATATAGTTTTTTAAATGCATTATATGATATGACTGCTTTAGAATTAGAGGATGAGTATTTATGGCCTCAATCTATGCCTTGTGATATTCCAGAAGATGATAAGATACCTGTATCGGAATATGAAGATGAAAACAAAGGAGAAGTTGCAAGTTCTTATAGAAAACATCTATTAAAAAAATATGGTGGTAAAAAGCAACTTATTTCAGGAATTCATTTTAACTTTTCTTTTAATGAAGATTTGATTAAGGATTTATATAAAACTCTTGGAAAAGGAGAAGGATACAGGGAATTTAGAGATAATATATATTTAAAGGTAGTAAGAAATTATTTAAGATATAGGTGGCTTTTAATATATTTAGTAAGTGGAACTACTGCAATGCATGAATCTTATGGAGATAATTGTGTTAGAGAATTAGATAAGGTTTCAAAGGATAGTTTTTCAAATGAAGGAGCTATGTCTTATAGAAATAGTGAATGTGGTTATAAAAACCAAATAGATTTATTCCCAAGTTATAGTTCAGTTAAAAACTATGTAGATAGTGTATATAGTTTTATAAATGATAAGCTTATAGAAAATCACAAGGAATTATATAGCCAAATAAGGATCAAAGCTTATGATAATGAAAGATTTCTAGAATCTTTAACAGAAGAAGGGGTAAACTATCTTGAAATTAGAAGTATTGATATTAATCCTTTTAATAAAGTAGGAATATCCTTAGAAGATTTAGAATTTATAAGTTTATTTAATATTTATTTATTAATAAAAGAAGAAAGTAGTTATGAAAGATGGCAAGAAGAGGGCCAAAATAATCAAAATATAATAGCTATGTACGGACAAATGGATATACTTTTAAATAAAGATGGGAAAATTATATCAAAAGAAAAATGGGCTTTAGAAATTCTTAAGGAAATAAAAGATATGGTTATAGAGCTAGAGATTAAAAAAGAAAATATAATAGATAATATGATTGAGAAAGTTAAAGATTCAAAATTAACTTATGCAAATAAGGTATCGGAAATAATAAAAAATGAAGGGTTCCTTAAAGGGCATTTAAAGCTATCAAAAGAATATAAAAAAGATGCTTATAATAAGAGATATAAATTTGAAGGATATGAAGATTTTGAATTATCAACACAAATTCTTATGAAGGAAGCTGTTAAAAGAGGAATTAAGCTAGAAGTTATAGATAAAAGTGATAATTTTATAGCGTTAAGCAAAGATAATCATACTGAGTATATAAAACAAGCTACAAAAACTTCAAAAGACAGTTATATATCAGTAATGATGATGGAAAATAAAGTAGTTACAAAGGACATATTAAAGAAAAACAATATAAAAGTACCATCAGGTTATGAATATTTTTCTTTAGAAGAAGCTTTTAGAAATGTAGATAAATTTATAAATAAAGCTATAGTAATTAAACCTAAGTCTACAAATTTTGGACTAGGAATTTCAATATTTAAAGATGGAACTAAAAAACAAGATATAGAAGAAGCTTTTAAAATAGCATTTAGTCATGATTCTACAATATTAGTAGAGGAATTTATTAAAGGAAAAGAATATAGGTTCCTTGTAATAGGAGATAAGGTTGTAGGAATCCTTCATAGGGTTCCAGCTAATGTAATAGGTAATAATAAAAGTACTATAGAAGAATTAGTTGCAGAGAAAAATAAAGATCAATTAAGAGGAAAAGGCTATAAAACACCTTTAGAAAAAATTCAATTAGATAACAATGTAAGATTATTTTTAAAACAAGAAAATAAAGATTTTAATTACATTCCTAAACAAGATGAAGTAGTTTATTTAAGAGAAAATTCAAATATAAGCACTGGTGGAGATAGTATTGATTTTACGGATAATATACCAAATAAATATAAAGAAATAGCAGTAGAAGCAACCAAGGCTATGGGTGCAGCAATAAGTGGAGTAGATATGATGATAGAAGATTTAGAAGATGAAAATTCAAATTATTCTATTATAGAAGTTAATTTTAATCCAGCAATTCATATACATTCTTATCCATATAAAGGCAAAGAAAGAAAAATAGCAGTAGAAATTTTAAAAGAGTTAAATTTTATATAAAATTTATATATGTTTTCAAACTGAAATTATTGAGGTTTTCTTTATTTAAACTTTTGAAACTAGGCTCTGCCTAGTTTTCTTTTTAATTAAATATAAAAAGATTAAATTTAACTATAAAATATAATAATATAGAAATACTAAGTATATAGTGATAGAATTAAAGAAGAATTTTTCAAGAGGAGTGAATTAATATTGGGAATAATAAATAAAGAATTTGTATTAAATACAGCAAAAAGAATATTAGAATTTGACAGTCCAACAGGTTTCTGTTTTGATATTATGAATATAATAGAAGATTATGCAAAAGGCTTTGGATATAAATTTGAAAGAACAAATAAAGGTTGTGGCATAATTACTGTTGAAGGAGAAAAGGAAGGAAAGGTTATTGGACTTTCAGCTCACGTAGATACTTTAGGTGCTATGGTTAGATCAATATCAAGTAGTGGAACTTTAAAATTCACCTTACTTGGAGGACCAATTCCAGCAACTTTAGATAGTGAATATTGCAAGATAAGAACAAGAGATGGAAGAATCTATACAGGAACTTTTTTAAGTACAAGTCCCGCAGCTCATGTTTATACAGATGCTAAGGATAAAAAACGTACTCCTGAAAACATGGAAGTTAGAATAGATGAAAGAGTTTCAAATAAAAAGGATGTAGAAGATTTAGGAATTTGTGCTGGAGATTTTATATTTATAGATACAAAAACTACTATAACAGAAAATGGATTTATTAAATCGAGATTTATAGATGATAAAGGTAGTGTATCAGCTTTAATAGGACTTTTAGAAATGTTAAGTAGAGAAAATATAAAACCAACATATACAGTAAAGGTATTTATTTCAACTTATGAAGAAGTTGGTCATGGATCTTCTTATATACCAAAAGATATAACAGAGATGATAGCTGTAGATATGGGATGTATAGGAGAAGACTTAAGCTGTACAGAATATGATGTTTCAATCTGTGCTAAAGATTCAAATGGACCTTATGACTATAATATGGTTACTGATTTAATTAATCTTGCAAAAGAAAACAAAATAAGATATGCAGTAGATATTTATCCAATGTATGGATCAGATGTTGGAGCAGCTTTAAAAGGTGGTAATGATATTAGAGGGGCATTAATAGGTCCTGGGGTTCACGCATCTCATGGTATGGAAAGAACTCATTATGAAGGAATAGAAAATACAATAAATTTATTATTAGCATATATAAGAAAGTAAATTAAGTAAATCTTAAGGATTAGACTGAATAATGGATAGTTTATATTAAGAAACATAAGATAAAATATTATTATCAAAGAAAAACTGAGGTGGAATTACAATGAATAACATACAAACAGTAATTCAATTTTTAGCAAGGTATGGGCTAATATTTGTATTTTTTATAATATTTTTAGAATACTTAAACTTTCCAGGGCTTGGAGCAGCTATTGTTATGCCTGGTATAGGAATAGGGGTATCAGAATTTAAAATAAATATATACATAGCAATTTTAGTGTCAATAATAGCAGCAGAATTAGCTAGTTATATTTTATATTACATTTCTTATTTCTGTGGAAGGCCATTATTAACTAAAGTATGCAATAAGTTTCCTAAAAGTCGAAAACCTATAGATAAAACCTTTCATTATATCGAAAGTTATGGTTATAAAGGTATATTTATTGGAAGGCTAATTCCGGTTGCAAGAACGTTAGTTCCTTTTGTTGCAGGAATATTTAGAATGAATATTTTCAAATTTGCTATTTATTCAATATTAGGAACTACAATTTGGAATTCAGTACTTATTTACGCAGGTTATGCTTTTAAAAATTGGTTTATTTAATTGGTGTAAGGAGAGAATTTATGTATAAGAATATTATTTTTGATTTAGGTAATGTTTTATTAAGCTTTAATCCTAAAGAATATCTTAATGGAAAGCTAGAAAAAAGTAGAGCTGAGAAGGTTTTAAAAGAGATATTTTTAAGTGAAGAATGGATTAAGTTAGATGAGGGTACTATTACTGAAATTGAAGCTATAGAAAATATAAGCCTTAGAAATGAGGATTATAGAGAAGATATTAAAAAAGCTTTTGAAAATTGGTATGATATATTAATACCAATAAATGAAACTGTAGAAATTTTAAAAGATTTAAAAGAAAATGGTTATAATCTTTATTATCTTTCAAATTTTCATGATATAGCATTCAAAAAGGTGAAGGAGAAATATGATTTCTTTAATCTATTTGATGGTGGGGTAGTATCTTATGAAGATAAACTATTAAAACCAGATGAAAGAATTTATAAGGCTATTTTAGAGAGATACTCATTAGTTCCTAAAGAATCAATATTTATAGATGATACAAAGATAAATGTTGATGCTGCAAAGGAAGTTAATATAGAAGCTATAGTATTTGAAAATGCAAATAAGCTAAAAGAGGATTTAAAATATCTAGGTTTAAATATATCTAATTAATAATAAAGGTGTAAATAATTAACTATTAAATTAATAAGGGAGATTATAGAACTTGTTTTATAAGTAGCTATAATCTCTTTTATATATATCCACCTTTTTTGATTGTTAAATAGATTATGCTAGGTTAGAATAATAAAATAAAGAAATAATATAAACAATAGATAATTATAAGCTTATAATGATAATGGTTGAAGTTTTATTAGGGCTAAATTGTAGTTGCTAATTATTAATTATAGAAAAAGGTGGGAAATTAATGAATATAGATACATTTAAAAATATGAATTTAAGCGAGGAAATACAAAAAGCTTTAGATAACTTAGGATTTATAGAGCCTTCAGAAGTTCAAAAAGTTGTAATTCCTAAAATATTAAGAGGAGAAGACTTAGTTGTAAAATCACAAACAGGAAGTGGTAAAACAGCAAGTTTTGGAATTCCTTTATGTGAAAATATAGATAGTGAAGAAAATAAGATAAAAGCTTTAATATTAGTGCCAACAAGAGAACTTGCTATGCAAGTTAAAGAAGATGTATCTGATATAGGAAGACTTAAGAAAATAAGAGTTGCAGCTATTTTTGGAAAACAACCTTTTAATGAACAAGTTAGAGAATTAAAGCAAAGAGTACATATAGTTTCAGGAACACCTGGAAGGGTAATAGATCATATTGAAAGAGGAAATATAAATATAGAGGATATAGAGTATGTAATTATAGATGAGGCAGATAAAATGCTTAATATGGGTTTTGTAGATCAAATATCAAGTATATTAAACAAACTTCCTAATATAAAAAACATATCTTTATTTTCAGCTACAATACCAGAGGCAATAGAAGCTTTATATACAACTCACATGAGAAATCCAGAAATCCTTGAAGTTAAATCAAAGGTATTTAATAAAGATAAAATATCAGAAAGATTTATAGAAACTGAATTTAGCGAAAAATATAAAATTCTTTTAAAACTTCTTTATGTACATACAAATGAATCAGCTATAATTTTCTGTAACACAAAAGAAAATGTTAAACATTTGTTTAGTGAACTTAACAAGGAAGATATTAAAGTTAGTGAATTACATGGTGATATGGAACAAAAAGATAGATTATCAACTATGGAAAATTTTAAAGATAGAGAGTTTAAGGTTTTAGTTGCTACAGATGTGGCTGCAAGAGGAATACATATACCACATATAACTAATGTATTTAATTATGATGTTCCAATGGAAAAGGAAAGTTATGTTCATAGAATAGGGAGAAGTGGTAGAGGAGATAAAAGTGGATTAGCTATTACTTTAGTATCTAAAAGAGAAGAAAGATATTTTAATGAAATAGAAGAATATATAGGTTATAAAATAGAAAATTTAAATATTCCTTCTTATGATGAAATAGTAGAAGGAAAAAACTTATTCTTTGAAAGTCAAAAAGGTTATGTTAAGACAAGAACTAAGTTAAAGAATATCCATAAAGAGGTAACAAAGCTTCATATTACAGTAGGTAAGAAGAAAAAAGTTAGAAATGTAGATATCTTAGGAGCTTTAAGCAACTTAGAAGAGTTAACTGGAGAAGATATTGGAATTATAGATGTTCAAGATGGTTTTTCTTTTGTAGATATTTTAAATGGTAAGGGTAATATAATTTTAAAAAAATATAAAGAGATAAAAGTTAAAGGAAAACTTACAAAAATAAGTAGAGCAAAAAGTTAACTTTTATAAAAGGGATAGAAAAAATTTGTTTCACTTGAATATTGAATAAATAATTTTTTAAATAAATCCGAAATATTCAATAGTATTGATTTGTTTTTTAATAAAATAATAGAAAAACATTAAATATATGATGATTTAAATAATATAATAGATAAACTAATATATATAGAGAATACTCTTTAAGAAGAAGCGGAGATATATATAAATATAATAAATGAAATGGGTAATAGCTTATAGTAAATACTAAATTAAGCATAATTCATTCAATAATAACATTAGTTATGTTATTATTAATACAATTAAGGTTATGATGGAGGAAAATGAATGTATAAATTAGTAGCAATAGATATGGATGGAACTTTATTAAGAGAAGATAAATCAATTTCAGATAGAACTAAAAAGGCTATAAAGGATGCGAAATATAAAGGCGTAACTGTAGTTTTAGCAACAGGAAGACCTATTGAAGGAGTAAGTAGAGCATTAAAAGAGTTAGATATGTACACCGATAAAGACTATGTATTAAGTTACAATGGAGCTTTAGTCCAGAAAACTAAAAACAAAGAAGTTATATCTAAAGTTTCATTAAAAGGTGAAGATTATCATTACTTAAAAAAGTTAAGTGATGAATTAGGTGTTAATATTCATGCTTTTTGTGAGAAAAGAGGGCTGATTACTCCTAAAAATAGTAAATACACTGAAGTAGAAGCTGAAATTAATAATATTGATATTAATATTTTAGATATAAATGAAACAAAAGATGATGATGTAATTATTAAAATAATGATGATTGATGAACCAGAAATATTAGGATCAGCAGTAGATAAGCTTCCAAAGGAAGTTTATGAAAAGTACACTGTTGTAAGAAGTACACCTTTTTTTCTTGAATTCTTAAATAAAGATGCTAATAAAGGCGTTGGAGTAGAATTATTAGCTAAACATTTAGGTGTAAAGCAAGAAGAGATAATAACTTTAGGAGATGCAGACAATGATTTTAATATGATAGAATATGCAGGTCTTGGGATAGCTATGGGTAATGCCTTTGATTCTATAAAGAAGATATCAAATTATATTACTGACACTAATGAAAATGATGGTGTGGCAAAAGCTATAGAAAAGTTCATTTTAGAAGAAAATAATTAAATTTAATTAAGGAGTTATTCCATAACTACGGTTATGGAATAACTCCTATTTTATTGTTTATATCTTTTATAAAAATTATTTTAATAATCAATTTTTAGTAGTTTTAATATATACTATATTTTCATAATCAGGTTTTGTAAGGGAAAGGGAATTTAAAATATCTTCATTAACTATTATTTGAGTTTCATCTAAAGTAATTATAGGAATAGTAGATACTTTTTCGCCTTTTAAAACTTTAACAGCAAGTTCTCCAGTTTTATAACCTAATTTCTCGTAATCTATACCTTTGCTGACAAGAGCACCAGATTTAACTGAACCATCTTCAGAAGATATTACTGGAATTTTATTATCAGTAGCAATTTTAGAAACTAGTGGCATTGAGGAGACTATTAAGTTATCTGTTGGAACATATAAAACATCTATTTTACCTACTAAACTAGACATAGCTTGATTGATTTCATTTGAAGAAGAAACACCTTTTTCAATAACTTCATAATTATTTTTAGATGCATATTCTTTAAGGAAATCTACCTGTGTTTTCGAATTCACCTCACTAGTACTATATACAACACCTATAGTTTTAGTATTTGGAACAAATATTTTAATTAATTCTAGGGTATTATCTATAGATATATAATCTGATGTACCTGATACATTTCCTTGAGGGTTATCTAAAGATTTTACTAAACCAGCAGCAACAGGATCTGTAACAGCAGTAATTAGTATAGGAATATCTTTAGTAGAGTTATAAGCTGCTTGGGCTGATGGTGTTGATATAGCATATATTAAATCCTTTTTATCAGATATAAATTTATTGGCAATAGTTTGAGTTGTAGGCATATCACCTTGAGCGTTTTGGAAGTCAATTTTTATATTTTCTCCATCTTTATAGCCATTATCCTCTAGAGCTTTTATGAATCCATTTCTAGCATTATCTAAAGAAGGATGTTCTACTAATTGAGTAATACCTATTGCTTTTATAGCCTTATTTGTATTAGATGAATTAAGGTTATTATCACCTTTTGAGCAACCTGCAAGAATAGATATTCCAATTGATCCTACTAAAATTAAACTTATTAATTTATTTTTTATTATCATTATTTAATCCTCCTATAACTATAAATATTTATGTTTTTAATATGTTCATATGTTCATATAATTAAATAAATTAGTAGCTAGATTTATTTAATATAAATTAAAGTTTATATTTTAAATTGAATATTCAAATTTTTCTAAGATTTTATCTATAGTGATATTTGATTTTTCCACTCCACTTATATCTAAAATAACTTCACCGTTATGAAGCATTATAAGCCTATCACCATATTCAATAGCATGCTTAAGGTTGTGAGTTACCATTAGTGTAGTTATATTTTTTTCTCTAATAATTTTATTAGTTAAAGTTATAATTTCATTTGATGTTTTAGGATCTAAAGCAGCTGTATGTTCATCAAGTAATAAAACTTTTGGGTTTGTAATACTAGACATAACTAAGGAAAGGGCTTGTCTTTGACCACCAGATAGATATTTTACTTGAATATCTAGATATTTCTTTAAGTCAAGTGATATATCTTTTAATACATTTTCTATAACTTCAGTTTTATGACGAAGACATTTTTTTAAGTTTAGTAAACTTCCTTTATTTAATGCTAAGGATAAGTTTTCTCTAACAGTCATAGAGGGACATGTGCCTAAAGTTGGATCTTGAAAGACTCTGCTTATTAACTGAGTTCTCTTATATTCAGGTAACTTTGTTAAGTTCTTACCATATAATAAAATATCTCCTTGGCTTTCTTTAATTAATCCAGAAATTATATTAAGGAGAGTAGATTTACCAGTACCATTACTTCCAATGATACTAACAAATTCACCTTTATTTATAGTCAAATTAAGATTTTGAAAAATTATATTAGGCTTTCCATATATACTAGGAAAGGACTTTGAAAGATTTCTAATTTGTAACATTTATTACACCTGGCTTTCTATAAATTAATTTTGATTATTGTAATTTCTTCATTCAGTTTTTAAGCAAGTTTATATATGTACACTTTTTTTATTAGAAAAAATATTTAAGTTACCAATGCTTAAGAATAAGATTATTACTAGAGAAGTAATTAATTTTAAGTAGTTTGGAGGTACTATACCTAAACTTATTGCAAAATAAATTGTGAATTGATATATGAATGCTCCAACTAATGTAGATGTTGTTGCTTTAATAAATTTTGATTTTTTGAACATAGAAGTACCAATTATAATTGATGCTATTCCAAGTATTAAAGTACCTATACCCATGTTAACATCAGCGAATCCTTGAAATTGAGCAAATAAACTACCAGATAAAGCAACTAGTCCATTAGATAACATTAATCCTAATATTTTTATTAAATCAATATTAATTCCTAATGATTTAATCATTTGAGGATTATCACCAACAGCTTTTAGTGTATATCCAATACCTGTATTTAGAAATAGGTCTAAAATGATTTTACAAGATAATACAAGTAATACAGCTAGTGCTAATGGAGAAATACGGCCATTAAATAGGTTATCATATGTGAATAATGGAATATTTGATGTTCCCATTATCCCTAGATTAATAGAGTAAAGCATACCCATAACTAAAATTCCTGAAAGTAAGTTAGAAATTTTGAATTTGATATGTAAAATTCCAGTAACAAGACCAGAAGTTAAACCACAAATTAAAGCTAATAAAGTTCCTGTTATTGGAGAAAGGCCATTAGTTAAAGATAAAGCAATAATAGCGCCCCCTAAAGAGAAACTCCCATCAACTGATAAGTCTGGAAAATCTAAAATTTTATAGCTGATATAAATACCTAAGGCCATAATTGATAAAATTAAACTTTGTGTTATTACAGATATAATTCCTGTCATAAAAAAACACTCCTTTGAAAATTATTATATGTTCATTTTTTTATATAAAAAAACCACACAGTATTATATGTGTGGTTTCA
The DNA here is from genome assembly GCA_029257045.1 of Clostridium sp. GTDB lineage: Bacteria > Bacillota > Clostridia > Clostridiales > Clostridiaceae > Clostridium. Next base: position 20,727 of record JARIDB010000113.1, on the reverse strand, counting down.
TTTTTGAATATAGAAAAACCACATAGTATAATCCATGTGGCTTTATTTTTAGATACAAAAAAGCCACACAGTATGAGCTGCCTATTTTTACCTTGAAAGGTTAAATAGGTAACATTATCTATGTGACTTTATAAATGGTAATAATGAATAACATTACAAACAATATAGCCAACACAGATACAATCCCAAAATGTTATTAGTCATAAGGGGCTTGTACCTATGTTAAAATTAAAAAATTTATAACTTATTACAAACCCTTTATAAATTGGCTATAGAAACTAAATCGTGCTTGTTTGTTTATTAAAGTATTCATTATTATCCTCCAATTCTATTTTATAATTAATAATACGATCTATAGAAAAAACAAAAATAAAATTTAATATTTGATTTCTCTTTACTTTAGAGATAGTATAATCTATTAAATATTACAAGTCAAGAAAAGAAATGCAAATAAATATTTATAGGCGTATTAATATCTATTTATAAATATAAATAGATATTAAGAAAAGGATATGCATCTGACAAAGTTAAAGTATTGTAGTAAAATGAATCTATAATGATAAAGTGAAATTAATTTACTTGAAAAGGAAGTAGACTATGGAAGAAAGTATGAAAAAGAAATATCCTATATATCTTAAAGAATTTAAGTGTATAGGCGGGAAATGTACAGATAGTTGTTGTGTTGGATGGGATATAGATATAGATAAGATTACATTTAAACAATATTATAAAGTTCAAGATAAAGAAATGAGAAGAATGTTTCAAAAAAATGTTCATAATAACGATTATTCTACAAGTGATGATGTAGATTATGGAAAAGTAAAATTAAAAGGTGACAAGAGATGCCCATTTTTAGATGAAGAAAATTATTGTATTATTTATTCTAAGATAGGTGAAGAATACCTATCAAATGTTTGCACATCTTTTCCTAGAATAACTAATAAAATAGATGGATATTATGAAATGTCCCTTGATGTAGCTTGTCCAGAAGCTGCAAGAATTCTTTTGTTAAAAGAAGAAGGAATTAAATTTGAAGAAAGTAAAGAAAAATTAGGCAAACATATAGTATCAAGTGAGATTGATACAAAATCTAAAAAGTTTAACAATTCACCAATGAAGTATTTTAAAGAAATTAGAGACTTAAGTATTAAAATAATACAAAATAGAAAATTTAATTTAAGTCAAAGACTTTATATGTTAGGTGATTTTATAAACAAACTAGAGGATGAAATTAAAGAAAATTACAGTAATGTACCTAAGTTTATTAAAAAGTATAATATAAACTCAATTAATGACCATTACGAAAAAAATCAATTAAACTATCTTATTCAAATAGATTTTTTTAAGAAGATGTTAGGTTTCTTAAATGTATCTAAAAATGTAGATAGTAGTTCTTTTAAGAAGTACACTAAGGAAATTATAGCTGGATTTAAATTTGATGAAAATGATAAAAAAGGTAAATATTCAGAATTATATATAAAAACATTTGAAGATTATAATGAAAACTTTATTAATAATAATAGCTATATTTTTGAAAATTATTTAGTGAATTTTATGTACAATAATATGTTCCCCTTTTCTGAAACAGACTCAGTATTTGATGGATATATTATGCTTTTAACAAGATATTCATTTATTAGATTTTATTTAGTTGGAAAATATCTATATAATGAACAAGATTCTAAAGAAAGCATAGTTGAATTTATCCAGTCTTTCTCAAAAACAATAGAGCATCATAAAAGTTATTTAGTTGATTCACTAAATTATATAAAAGAAAAAGAATTTGATAATATTGAATTTGCTAAAATACTTTTACAATAAATTAATGTATTTTAAGAAAAGGTTATAAATAAAATTATTTATAACCTTTATTTTATTTTTTACATTAAATATTTAATTTCAACTTCATTATGATTTCTAATATATATTCTAGGAGTTCTTCTACCAATTAAACAAAGAACTTCATAGCTTATAGTGTTTAGAATATTAGCCATATCTTCAGCATCAAATTTTACATCTCCATCTGAACCTAATAAAATAACTTCATCACCGGTTGCAGCATTCTTAACATCTGATACATCTACCATAATTTGATCCATACAAACATTTCCTAAGATAGGGGCTAAAGTTCCGTTTATTATAACCTTACCTTTATTAGATAAACCTCTTGAATATCCATCTGCATATCCTACAGGAATAGTAGCAATTTTAGTTTTCTTAGTTGTTTTAAAATTTTGATTATAACCAATATATTCATTAGCTTCAACTTCTTTTAAATAAAGAATTCTTGATTTCCAAGATAAAACAGGTTTTAAATCTAGAGCCTGTTTATTTACATCTTTAGAAGGATAATAACCAAACTGAATTATTCCGGGTCTAACACAATCAAAATGTGCTTCTTCAAGATCTATAATAGCTGCACTATTTGAAAGATTTCTTTTAGAAAAATTAACACCTATTTTTTCAAGATTACATAGAATTTCTTTATAAATTGAAATTTGTTTTAAAGAATAATCCTTATTCTTTGAATCGGCTGTAGAAAAATGAGTATAAATACTTTCTATATGAATATTACTTAGTTTTGAAATTTCAAATATTTCTAAAATGCTATTTTCATTATTTCTAAAACCTATTCTACCCATACCAGAATCAATAGCTAGGTGAATATTAATTACTTTATTTAAAGCTTTTGCCTTTTCATTTAAGATTTTAGTAAAATTTAAAGTAGAAACTGTAGGTTCAACATTATATTTTAAAATAGAATCTATAGCATATTCTTCACTAATTCCTAAAATCATTATAGGGATATCAATATTATTATCTCTAAGTTCAATACCTTCTACAATATTAGCAACAGCTAATTTCTTTATATCACATTTAACTAAGGTTTTAGAAATTTCAATAGCTCCATGACCATAAGCATTAGCTTTAACTACTGCTATAATTTCGCTATTCTTAGTTTTTTTCTTTATTTGATTTATATTATATATAAAGTTATCTAAATTAATTTCTGCCCACATAGGATGTAATAAATCCATATTTAAGCCTCCCTTATTGACTTCACATTCTTATTATTGATATTATTATATAAAGAAACTGGTTATATTGTAAGTGTCAGTTTATATTATTTTAATAGTATCAGATCAAAGGGGAAATAGAGAATGGATATTTTAAATATAAATTTAAATCATAGTAGTAGTATTCCTTTATATATACAGTTATATAAATTCATTAAAGAAGAAATTCAAAAAGGTAATTTAAAATCTAAAAGTAAATTACCTTCAAAAAGGAAATTATCCTCTTATTTAGGTATTAGTCAGAATACTATAGAGTCTGCTTATGGACAATTAGATGCAGAGGGATATATATATTCTATTGAAAAAAGGGGATATTTTGTATCGGAATTAAGTGAAGTTATAGATATAAGTGAAAAAGAAAAAAGAAAAGAAAATAGGAAAAGAGAGAGTTTATATAAATATGAGTTTTTTTCAAGTAGGGTAGATTTAGAGAGTTTTCCATTTAGTATTTGGAAAAAAATTAATAAAGAAATAATGAATGAAGAAAATAAAGAATTTCTACAAATAGGCCATTCCCAGGGAGATTATAATTTAAGAGAAACTATAGGAAATTATCTTAAATATTCAAGAGGTGTTAATACAAGGGCAGAAAATATAATAATTGGTGCAGGGACAGAATATTTAATACAGCTTTTAATAAATCTTTTAGGAGAGGATAAAAGTTATGGAATGGAAGAACCAGGTTATTATAAAATAAGAAAGATACTAGAAACAGTAAATATAAAGGCTAAAGCAATTGAAATAGATAACCAAGGAATTGATATAGACAAATTAAATGAAACAAATTGTGATGTTATTCATATAACACCTTCTCATCAGTTTCCAACAGGAATAATTATGCCGATTAAAAGAAGAATTGATCTTCTAAAATGGGCAAAGGAAAAAAAAGGGCGATATATAATTGAAGATGATTATGATAGTGAATTTAGATTTGAAGGTAGACCGATTCCAGCTCTCCAAAGTTTAGATTATGAGGGAAAAGTTATATATATAGGTACATTTTCAAAATCTTTTATACCTTCAATGAGAATAGCTTATATGGTTATGCCAGATGAATTAATTAAAGTATATAGAAATAAATTCAGCTTTTATGCTTGTACAGTTTCAAGACAAAGTCAGCAGGCTATAAATAAATTTATAGAAGAAGGTTACTTTGAAAGACATTTAAATAGAATGAGAAATACCTATAAAAAGAAAAGAGAATTTCTAGTTAATAGACTAAAAGAAGATTTTAAAGATACTGAAATAATTGGAACAAATGCAGGATTACATCTTCTTATTAAAGTAAATAATGGATTAAGTGAAGAAGAGCTTATAGAAAGAGCCAAAAAAGTAAAGATAAGGATTCTTGGCATATCAAATTCATATTTAGAAAATAAAAATAAAGAATCTATAGTTTTTTTAGGCTATGGAAATTTATCTATAAAAGAAATAGATGAAGCTTTAAACTTACTTAAAAAAGTATGGGGATTATAGAAGATAAAAAAGAAGATTGCACTTTTGAATTTCATGAAAAGTTTTAATATATATTAGGTTAATTAAGACATAAATAGGAACAATATAAATAATGTAAATAATTATTTGGAAGGAGCTTTCCTAATATGGCTTATGTTAATTTTAAAGAGGAATTATATGTTGCAAAAAAACAGCTAGAAAAACGATTTAATAATAATGAAAAGTTATTTAATGATATTAAAGGTAGTAGAAAGATATCTAATAAATATAATCCAGATGAAAAATATAGTTATAAAAAGTTTAATGATTCAGTTTTTGGCGGTGGTCATGCAAAGTCAGAAGATGAATTTAAAGAAATAAGTAATATAGATATAGTTTGCACAAAGTTTATTAATTGTAAATTTTCAAATATAAAATTTAAAGGTTGTAAGTTTATAGGGTGTTATTTTATTAATAGTAATTTTAATAGTGGTGGAGTAATTTTTGAAGAATGTATTTTTATTAAACAAGAAAGTGATATATTACCTAATCTTAATAAAGATGATAATTTATCTTGTACTTTCGATGGAGGAAAAATATATGCAAAGTTTTTAAGTTGCAATCTAAGTTATACTATATTTACTAATTGTAATTTTAAAAATACTAATTTTGAAGTAAGTGATATGTCAGATGTTTTTATTATTAATTCAAATTTAAATATGATAATTATTATAGACTCTGATTTATCAGGGATTAAAATAGTAAATACATATATAGAAGATTTAGAATTTAGGGATAAAGATAAAAGTAAGCTAGATGAAAAGTCATTTATAGATAAAATACCACTTAAATATTATACAAGAGATGAGTATGAAGGAATATATACTGTATATGAAAATATAGCAGATAAATTTAAAGATAATAATTTAAAAAATAACTTTGGAGAATATTACTTTTTATGCAAGAAGATGCAAAGAAAGACATTGGACCCCTTACCAAAGGTAACTTCATTTTTAGCTTTTATAACTTGTGGTTATGGAGAAAGACCTTTATATTCTTTATATTTCTCTTTTGTTATAATATTAATATTTTCAATATTATATTTAATATTTGGTATTAAAGTAGATGAAGAAATAATTAGATATACAAGTTTAAATGATAGGTTTACAATTCAAAAGTTTTTAAAAGATTATAACGAAAGTCTAAACTTAAGTGTTGGAATGTTTGCATCAGTTGGGCTTAATGAAGCACAACCTGCACCTGCATCATATATGATTAGCAATATAGAAATGATATTAGGAGTTTTAATGAATGGGATAGGCATAGGAGCATTAATTAAAAAAATAGTAAGATAAGGGTTGTTTCGAAATTATAGTCGAAACAACCTTTATTTTTATGTAATTAAGTTGGTTTATAATTAAAGTTTCTGAAATGTATTCTTGATAAATAATAATTTTATATTAATAAGAGATAATAATATATTGTTTTACGATAAAAAGGTATTGAAAAAGAACTGATAAGGTGATAATATATACTTAACTAGAAAAGGAGAGATAAATTATGAATTTAAAAGATGAAAAGTTTTTATCTAGAATATTATCAATAATTTTAAGTCTTACAATTATACTTGGGATAATTCTTACTATTGGGGTATTCTATATGACATTTTATAAAGGAGGAATCCAAGACTTTGGTATAAATAAGTGGTTAATTTCAATTTTATTAGTTGTAGGAATAAGTAGTTTGTTTTATATAGTATTTCAACTAAAAGGTATAATAAAAACATTAATAATAGGAGATCCATTTGTTAGACCAAATGTAGTAGCTTTTAAAAGAATATCAGTATCGTCATTAATTATAGCTTTATGTTATTTAATTAATTTATTTGTGAATTCTAATTTAAAAGAATTTAAATTTATATATATTGATAATATGGGGATTCATACAGATATGGAAGTATTTATATTTTTATTTGCAGCAGCATTTATTTTTATATTAGCAAAGGTTTTTGAAAAAGCAATTACATTTAAAGAAGAAAATGATTTAACAGTATGATAAAGGAGAAATTATGGCAATAATGATAAATTTAGATGTTATGATGGCAAAAAGAAAAATTTCATTAAATGAATTAGCTCAAAGAGTTGGTATAACTAATGCAAATCTTTCTATATTAAAAAACAACAAAGCAAAAGCAGTTAGATTTTCTACTTTAGAGGCTATTTGTAAGGAGCTTAATTGTCAACCAGGAGATATTTTAGAATATATAAAAGATTAATCTTAAGTAATTTGTGGTATCAAGTGAAACTTATATTTAGAGGGAGTTTAATCCCCCACTGAATGTTAGTTAAAATTACACCAAAGGGGTACCTAGTCTAGGGCTAGACACTGTTAGCTCCACCTTGCAGAGGATGAGAGTGTTACAGTAGCTAGACATCAGATAAAAATTAAAGGAGGTCAAAATATGGTCAACGTAGTTTCATTAGTTTTAATGAAGGGAGAAAAGATTCTTTTATTAAAACGTCCCAAAAATCGATTACCTATAATAAATATGAAAAATGGAGAAACTCCAGAAGAATGTGTAAGTAGATGGAGCACAGGCGTAATTGAATTAGAAGATGCACCAACTATTAAATACAATAAAAAGGTTACTACAGAAGGTTATAATATTGATTTGATATTTATAGATGCTACTAATTCAAATATAGAAATAATTGATAAGGATTTAATTTTTGAAGGGTGTAAGTGGGCAAATAATATAAATAAAGTGGAAAATGAATTATTTAGATATATAATAATTCAATGTAGTATAAATAATTATACATCAATTGCAGTTGAAGCTCTAAAGGAAACTTTAAATATGAAAAGATATAAGAGTAATAAACCACTAATGGATATTGAAAAAGATAATATGGATAGTAATAAAGCTATAATTCTTATTATACTGTCATTAGGAATAGGTATATTATTTTCAAGGTTTATATTTGGATATTTTGGAGTTTCAGTACCTATTTTAACTATTTTAATGATAGGAATTTTTATGTTTACAGTTGATATAAAGAATAATAATGTATTAGGATACTTTTTTGTATTAGTAAGTATTATATTATCCTGTAGTTATGCTATTTTTACAAATGAACTATTTAGAATATTAAATGTTTTAGTTATACCTTTATCTTTATTTTCTGGATTCTTATTATTAACATATAATAATATACCATTTCAGTTATTAAACTTTGGAAACGCCTTTTTAGAAATAATTATAGGGCAATCAATAGAAAATACAACAAAGCTTCCTTCTGTAGTTAAGTATGTATTTAAAAAAGATATCTTAAAAAAGGAAAATAATTATATTAAATCAATCTTAACAGGGATAGTAATATCAGTACCATTACTTATAGTACTTGGGGCTTTACTTGCAGGAGCAGATGAAGTATTTAGCTATCACTTAAGAAATATATGGGTATTTTTGAATATTGAAAATATATATGACTTTATATTAAAATCTATAATAGCAATAGTAGTTATGTTTTTAGTTTTTGGATTATATTATAGTTTAAATGCTACTAAGATAAAGGAAGTTAGAAAAAGAAATATTAACAAGTCCTTTGATTCAACTACAATAATAACAATATTATTTTCTTTAATAGTTTTATACTTAGTTTTCACTAAGATACAAATATCATATTTATATTTAAATAAGCAATTACCAGTTGGATTTGACTTTGCTCATTATGCAAGAAGTGGTTTCTTCCAATTAGTATTTTTAGTATTAATAAATTTAGTTATGATAACAGCAATGAATTTTAAAACATTAGTAAAGGGTGATAAAACTAAAAATGCTTTAAATATATTATATAGTATTATAACAGTATTAACTGTAAATATGGGAGTATCTGCTATGTTTAAAATGAACTTGTATATATCAGAGTTTGGATATACTAGACTAAGAATTTTAGTTCAAGTCTTTACAGTATTCTTATGTTTATCATTATTAATATTATTTATATTTATATGGAAAAATAAATATTTATTTAAACCAATAGTTGTTTTAGCACTTAGTATGTATATAGCTTTAAACTATTTTAATATAGATAATTATATAGCAAAACAAAATATGGTAATAGTAAATGTAAACAATGGAATAGATGATGGATATTTATCTACATTATCATTAGATGCTGGTGAGGCAGTTAAAGAAGGATATGAAAAAGGGCTAATAGAAAGTGAATATTACTTTAATTGGTTTCATAAAAAGGTAACTACTAAACATTGGTACGAATATAATTACTTTAATAGTAGGATTTTAAGGTAATTATATTAGCTCTAAATTAATTTTCCAATAGAGAATTCTCAGTACAGATTCATTTATACGTTTTTCACTGAGTTCTCCATTTTCTATAGAGTCTAATACTGAAGGAATTTGTATATCAAAATCTGATGCAATCAATAAATCATTACCAGCTTTAATAGCTAATATAGCAGAAGTATAATCACCTATATATTCTTTTATTGCATCCATTTGTAAATCATCAGTTATTAATACTCCATTAAACCCTAAATCCTGCCTAATTATTTTGTTTACTTTAGGAGATAGGGAAGCAGGTAAGTCCTCATCTATAGCTTTAATAATATTATGAGAAACTAATATACTATCAGCTCCTGATTTTATACCAGCTTTAAATGGTAAGAAATCGGAATTTTTAAAGCTTTCATAACTACGTTCATCAATAGAAAAACCTGTATGAGTATCCTGGTTATTTCCATAGCCAGGAAAGTGCTTTAAGGAAGAACCTATATTATTTTCCTTCATAGTTTTAACTACAAGAGAAACATATTCTGAAACTTCTTTTGCATTATCCCCAAAGGTTCTATTATGAATGTAATCAGAAGAATCAGTTGAAACATCAGCTACAGGAGCTAGATTAACATTTATTCCTAAGGATAATAGAAGTTCTGCTTTTTCCTTAGTATCATCCCTTATTGTTTGAAAACCTCCTATTTCATATAAGTCTCTAGGTGATTTAAAGGGGACTCCTCTAAATGCAATGTACTTACTTAATCTATTAACAGTTCCACCTTCTTCATCAACGGCTATAAACATAGGAAGTTTCGAGGCATCTTGATAAGAAGTTATAGTACTAATCAAAGAACTTTTACTTTCATCTCTAATATTTGCATCAAATAAAATAAAACCACCTAAATTGTAGTTAGTTAAATCAGATATAGCAGTATCCTTTCTGCACCTTGCAAAAAACATTTGCCCAACCTTTTCTTCTAGAGTCATAGTATCTACAAGGTTTTTTGCTCTATCTAAAGTTATTTTATCTAATGAAGTTTTATTTGAATCATTAATTTTTTCTTTATATTCTTTTGGGTTAGAACTATCTAAGTTTTTGTTAGATGAGTATATATAACCTAAAAAAGTAGAGGCTATAAATAAAATAATTATAAGAATAGTTATTAAAAGTTTTTTCATTTTAAATCTCCTAATCTCTAAAATTTGTTATTATATATTTTTGATTTTTAATTTACATTATTAATAATATTGCAGATAAATAGTTAATAGACTTTATCTAAGTAAAATAATAAAACTTAAAACATATCTATTATTAATTATACCTATATTATTAAAGCATATACAAATATGGAATTTAAATTTATATAATGAGAAAAGAGAATAGTGTAAAAATATTTACAAATACTAAATGTATAGTTATAATATGTATGGTAACAATTAATAGTAAAGCTTTGATAGAGAAGAGTATATAGTCTTTTAAATTTAAGAGATCTAGGGGTGGTGAAATCCTAGAATTTAAACCTATAGAAAGAAGCTCTGGAGTTATAAACTGAAAAAACTAAACTAGTAAGTAAGTTTATGGGATTCTCCCCTTAAAGAGTATGAGTGGATTAGTTAACTAATCAATTTAGGTGGTAACGCGGAAATGGTCTTTCGTCCTAGGGTTTTTAGGAGGAAGGATTTTTTTATTCTTTAGGAAATTATAATAACGAATCCTGTGGATAAGTTATTATATGTTCACATTTTTTATGTAAAGAAAAGTTATTCTAGGTAAGATTATAATGAAAGTTAAGGATTCTAATAAAGTTTCCTTAAAGTAAGATTGAATTAAAAGATGAAGCTTAGTTAGGTATTATAGAAAGGAATGGATAAAATGAGTTTAGAAAAATTAGCAAATTTAATTTTCCAAAACATTAAAAAAACTAAGGAAGATTACATAGCAGAATATTCAAAAAGAGAATTAAAAGAAGGTGCTGTAGTTACAAGATATGCGCCATCACCAACAGGATTCCAACATATTGGAGGAGTATTTGCAGCTTTAATAAATGAAAGACTTGCAAGCCAAACTGATGGAGTTTTCTTTTTAAGAATAGAAGATACAGACCAAAAAAGAGAAGTTGAAGGAGCGATTCTAGATACTATTCAAACTATGCATAATTTTGGTATGGACTTTAATGAAGGAATGACAGGAGATACAACTTCAATTGGTAACTATGGCCCTTACAGACAAAGTCAAAGAAAAGAAATCTATGAAGCTTTTGCTAAAGATTTAATTGAAAAAGGTTTAGCATATCCTTCTTTTGCTACACCAGAGGAACTTTCAGAACTTAGAGAAACACAAATAGCAGCTAAAATAACTCCAGGATATTATGGAGAATTTGCAAAAGATAGAACTCTTTCAACAGAAGAAGTTATAGTAAAAATTGAGGCTGGGGAAGAATATATTATTAGATTTAAGTCACCTGGAGATGAAAATAAAAGAGTTGAATTCCATGATTTAATTAAAGGAGACATTTCATTCCCAGAAAATGTTCAAGATGTAGTATTAATTAAAGGGGATGGACTTCCAACTTATCATTTTGCTCATGCAATAGATGATGCTTTAATGAGAACAACTCATGTAATTAGAGGAGAAGAATGGTTATCTTCATTGCCTATCCATGTTCAATTATTTGATACTTTAGGTTTTGATAGACCAAACTATGCTCATATACCAACAATAATGAAAAATGATAATGGAGCTAAAAGAAAGCTTTCTAAGAGAAAAGATGCAGAAGCTGCAGTTTCATATTATAAGGAAGTTGGATACCCAGTTCAATCAGTAGTTGAGTATTTACTTAATATCGTAAACTCAAGCTTTGAAGAGTGGAGAGCAGAAAATCCATTAGTTGATTATCATGATTTTGAAATAGCTTTAGATAAAATGAGTAAATCAGGAGCATTATTTGATATGGTTAAATTAAATGATGTAAGTAAAGAAGTTATTTGTAGACTAAAAGCAGATAAAGTTTATGATTTATATATAGAGTGGGCTAAAGATTTTGATAAAGAAATGTATGACTTAGTTACAGCTAATGAATCTATGACTAAAGATATCTTTAATATAGATAAAGAAGGTCCAAAGCCAAGAAAAGACTTTGCTAAATGGGATGAGGTAAAAGGAAAAGTAGATTATTTCTTTGATGAGCTATTTAATAAAGAAACAGCTTCAAATGTTGAACTGCCAAAGACTGTAACTTTAGAATCTGCAAAAGAAGTAATAAAGATTTATAAAGATAAATTTAACTTTAATGCTGGAAGCCAAGAATCTTGGTTTGAAAATTTAAAGGAAATAGGATTAGAAATCGGATACTGCACTAACAAAAAAGAGTACAAAGCAAATCCAGATCAATATAAAGGTATGATTTCAGATGTAGCTGGAGCAGTAAGAGCAGCACTATCGCATAGAAGTAATACACCAGATCTTTATACTATAATGCAAATTTTAGGTGAAGAAAAAACAAGAGCAAGATTTAAAAACTTTTTAAGCCTATAAAAGCAAAATTTTAAATTTTATTTAGACCTTACTAACAAAGTAGGGTCTTTTTCATTGTTATAAAAGATAAAGATTTAATTTTTTATTGACAATAGCGATAATCGATATTATTATTAATATAATATTATGAGTTGTAGGGATTATATTGTAATTAATATCGAATATAGATATTAGGAGATGAGAATAAATGGCAAGAGAGCAGTTTCAAAACTTAACAGAGCAAATGTATTACATTTTAATTTCTTTACTAAAAGAAAGATGTGGTGTAGACATTATGGAAAGTGTAAATGAAATATCCAATGGACGTGTTAGAGTTGGTCCAGGAACTTTATATGCTTTACTCGGAAGGTTTGAAAAAGAAGAAATGATTAGAGAAACAGAAGTGGTTGGAAGAAAAAGAAGCTATATAATAACAGAAAAAGGTTTAGAAATAGTAAAAGAAGAATATAAGCGATTAATTAGTTTGGTAGAGGATGGGAAATTATTTTTAGAGGGAGAATAGGATGAATTTTATAAATAATAAGTGGGTTATATATAACTTTTTACCATATGAGTATGAACATTTGGAAGAGTATTTAGAAAAAATGGCATCAAGGGGATGGATACTAGATGACATGATGGGAGCATATCTAAAGTTTAAAAAAGGTGAACCTAAGAATTTAAAATACTCAGTAGATATAATGGATAGTGTATCATTTTTTGATGGAAAAGATAGTAATAAAGCTGTAGAGTATAGAGAATATTGTAAGGAAGCTGGTTGGAACTTTGTTTGTGAAAGAGAAAAAATACAAGTTTATTGTAGTGAATACAACAAAGATAAGGTAGAAATTCATACTGATGAAACAGAAAAGTTTAATACTATTAGAAAAGCATCATTAAAATATGTTTGCTTAAATTTTATAACTTTGATCTGTCTTTTATTTACTCAATATATTTTAACAGTGGGAAGTAATAACGCACATTTTTTAGCAAGCTTATTAAGTTTAGGAAGTCTTTTATTTGTTAGTATTTTTGCAATACATGAGATACTAGGAATAATAGGATTTATTGTGCTGAGTATTAAAGGAAAGAGAAGTTTAAATGAAGATAAAAAAGTATCCTATAAGTTTAAAGTTAGCATTTCAATAAAAAGAATAATTTATAAAGTATTAACACCAATAATACTTTTAGTATTATTAGAACTTATTATAAAAAGCAATTCAAACATAGTAGCCATGGCAAAGTTAGTAATTGGTATTGTATTACCAGTACTTTTAACTAATTATATTATGCGTTTTATTAAAAATAAGAATTATAAAAATAAGAATTATAAAAATAATAAGATTATAATTAGTGCTGTATATTTAATACTAGTATTGTTAATGGTTTTTATTTTAAATAATATGATTTTTAGAAATATAACAATAAAAGATTATAATCATAAGGATGATGCAATATTAACCCTTAAGGATTTTGATGATAAAAATAGGAATGAAGATTTGTATATAAATAGAGAAAAATCTCCTATAGCATCATATATGTTTTATAGTAATGAAGGAGAAAAGGTTTATTTAAGCTATAGTTTGTTTGAAAGTAAATATGAGTGGCCAGTTAAGTATAATTTCAATAAGAAAATAAACTTTGTTAATAAAATTGGCGTAGAGTATATAGAGGTAGAAACTAATTTACCAAATGATATAAAGGGTTATATGAATGAGCATGGGCATGAATATATAATAATTTCTCCTAATAAAATGATAGAAATATCAACGATTGATAATTTAAGTGAAGATGAATTAATTAATATAGTTTATAAAAAGTTATTTAAGTAAATACATTAACAATTAGGATTAATACAACTGAATGAAACTTTATAGATCTTGAGTGGAGGCTGTCTACAATGAACTATAAGCTCTGAGAAACACTTTCGTAAGAACCTCCTGGCATGAATAAACTATAATTATAAAAGCAAAGTTTTAAATTTATATAGACCTTACTAATGTGGTAAGGTCTTTTTTAGCATTACTAAATAGTAAAATATATACAAAAGAGGATTCTAGTGTATAATAAATTATAGAAGAAATAACTTCGAAATGGAGGAGTTTTATGGAGTATTTTGGACTTATAGCCTTTGTATTAATTATGACTTATAGTAGTTATCCTTCAAAGATTAAGAAACTTGAAAAGCAATTGATAGCTATAAAGAGAAATGGGAAAGGGGAAAATGCCATGTCAAAATTAATAAGTGATTTAAATGGACATAGATGTCTAATAAAATGTGAGGAAGCATTTTTTAGTGGTGGTACTGATGTAGAATGTGATGTTATAGAATCTGATGATGAATGGATAAAGATAAGGTATAAAGATAAAAAGGAAATTGAGAAAGTTAAAATTATGAAAATAGAAAATATAGAAGATATAGAGTTGATTTTTTAGGAGAATATTATTTATGAATAACATAAATACAATAGAAAACTATTTTTTGCTTATTATCCTTTATTTTAATATTTGGTTTTATTTTAATATATATTAGCATAAGCTTAGGACTTAGGGAAGTATGGCATGTAGTATTAGGAAACTTATTATTATTAATAGAAATTATAGTAAAATGATAGGGCCAATATTTAGAAAAGATTGATTTTATCTTTATATTATGTAAAATTATAGTAAGAAAATAAACTTTATATAAGAAAGGGAGAAGATTATGGAGAACTATAATGTAATATTAGAATGCTTTGAAAAAAATGAGGAGCCAATGAATGCTACTATAGTTTCAACAAAAACTGGAGTAGATAAAAAAGAAGTTACAAAGGTTATGGACAAGCTGAAAAAGGAAGAGAAAATAACTTCACCTAAACGTTGTTATTGGGCAATAAATAAGTAGATAAAGAGGATGATTTTCATCCTCTTTTTATAATTTTCATCCTTAGGATTGAAAACTTAGTGTGAAAGCTCATCTACCGAATGTAAAGAGGTACATATTCCTTTACTTTAAGTGAACATATAATGGTTTGCGATGACTTGGAGCGAAGAGAGGTCAAAAGCAAATTATTATATGTTCACCTTTTTTAGATTAATAACCCAAGTAATCCTTGAATTAAACCAATAGTAGCACCTAAGAATAACCCCCAATATTCAATTTGGGTTAACTCCTTTTTAGCAACCTTTAATATAATATCTTCAAGTTTAAGTAAATCAAGTTCATTTATTTTATCTTCTACTATTTTTTCTATTTCAACCTTATCTTTAATTTTATCAATTAGGTCAGATCCAATATTCTCAACAACAGAAGGTACTTCTTTATTTAAAATATCATCAATAAATGGGCCAGCCATCATTCTAAAAGTAATTGGAATAGCTTCTAGTTTTTCGTTAATTACATTTTTTATTTTGTCTGATATATATGTATTAAAATCTTCTTTATCCTCAGCTTTAAAAGCTTGGTTAACAATATCATCTATTGAAAGAAGCTCAGTGGAAACAACTTCACCGATATTTGTTGCAATTTCTTTTTTTCTTTTAGGGATAAGTCCCCATATTTCAAAATTAAGTATTGGGATTTTAATTGGATTTAAAGGTCTAAATAAAAGTTTAATTGCTAATATATTTGTAATCCATCCTATTAATCCACCAATAATAACAGCTAAGGTTATACTAATTAGTGTTCTCATAATCATTCCTCCAGTGTAAAATTTATAACATTAAATAGTTTATAATTATTTAGCAAAAAAATCAATACAAATAAGAAGACTGTTATACAGAATTTGCATAACAGTCTTTTTTATCTTATAACTTAAAAGAACTCTTTAAAGATATAATTCTATTAAATACTAATTTATCATCAGTAGTATATTTAGTATCTATATTAAAGAAACCATTTCTTACTAATTGGAATTTATCTTGAGGTTTTGCAAACTTAGCAGTTGTAGCTTCAAGGTATCCATTTAATATTTCAATAGAATTTGGATTTATTTGTTCAAGGAAGTGTTTTCCTTCATTTTCTGGAGCATCATCTAATATTAATGGTTCATATAATCTAAATTCAGAGGGAACTGCTGTTTTAGCATCTATCCAGTGAATAGTTCCTTTAACTTTTCTTCCTGTAAATCCTGAACCACTCTTAGTTTCTGGATCATAAGTACAGTGTAATTCAACTACATTTCCATTTTCATCTTTAATAACTTCGTTACATTTAATGAAGTAAGCACCCATTAATCTAACTTCGTTTCCAGGGAATAATCTGAAATACTTTTTAATTGGAACTTCCATAAAGTCATCTTCTTCAATATATATTTCTCTAGAAAATGGAACTTCTCTCACACCAGATTCTTCATTTTTAGAATTATTAGGTACTGGTAACATTTCAGTTTGATCTTCTGGGTAGTTAGTTATAACTACTTTTAAAGGTTTCATTATGGCCATAGCTGAATTTGCTTTAAGTTGTAAATCCTCTCTTATAAAGTATTCAAGCATTTGTGAATCTACAACAGAGTTTGCTTTTGAAACTCCAATAGCACCACAGAAGTTTCTTATAGCTTCTGGTGTATAGCCTTTTCTTCTAAGGCCAGAAATTGTAGGCATTCTTGGATCATCCCATCCATCAACTATTTTCTCATCAACTAATTGTTTAAGTTTTCTTTTACTCATAACAGTATTAGTAATGTTTAATCTTGCAAATTCTATTTGTCTTGGAGTGTGTTCCATTTCACATTCTTTAACAAACCAATCATATAAAGGTCTATGGTCTTCAAATTCAAGAGTACAAATTGAGTGAGTTATTCCTTCAATAGCATCTTCTAGTGGATGAGCAAAGTCATACATTGGATAGATGCACCATTTATCTCCTGTGTTATGGTGAGTTGCATGAGCAATTCTATAAATAATAGGGTCTCTCATATTAATATTTGCAGAAGTCATATCAATTTTAGCTCTTAAAACCTTTTGACCATCAGCAAATTCTCCATTTTTCATTCTTTCTAATAAATCAAGGCTTTCTTCAACAGATCTATTTCTATAAGGACTTTCCTTACCTGGCTCTGTTAAAGTTCCTCTATATTCTTTCATTTCTTCTGCTGATAAATCACATACATAAGCTAATCCTTTTTTGATTAAAAGCTGAGCTTTATCATATATTATATCAAAGTAATTAGAAGCAAAATAAATTTCATCCCAATTACCACCAAGCCATTTAACATCTTCTTTAATTGATTCTACATATTCTGTATCTTCCTTAGTTGGGTTAGTATCATCAAATCTTAAATTAAACTTTCCCTCAAATTCAGAAGCCAAACCAGAGTTTAAAACTATAGATTTAGCGTGACCTATGTGTAAGTAACCATTTGGCTCTGGTGGGAAACGAGTTATAATTGTGTTATGTTTTTTATTTTCTAAATCTTCAATTATTATATTTCTGATAAAATTAGATGAATTAATTTCATTTGACATATTAATATCTCTCCTACAAATCTATCTATTTAAATAAATACAATAGTATATTTATTTATTATTTAAATTAAAAAAATTGTTATTATACGCTTTAGTAGAATTATGCACAAAATTGTATAATAATATGCTAGTTTTACTTTTAATTGTAAACTAAGGAAGGGAAAAAATAAAGATATAATTTAGATAAAGTTATTATATAAAAGTATTTATTATAAAAAAGATAAAAGGTTTGATGTTAAGTTCCTTAATATGCTAAAGATACTAATATAAAAGGATTGAAAAATAGTAATTATTGATACAATATAGTAGTATATGTTAATGAGATATAAAGGAGAAGTTAAATGATAAAATTAATAGCAACAGATATGGATGGAACTTTATTAGATGAAAAGGGTGAAATTAACCCTGGATTTTATGAAGTGTATGAAGAATTATTAAAAAAAGATATTATTTTTGCAGCAGCAAGTGGAAGACAATATTTTAACTTAGAGAAGAAGTTTGAAAAGATAAAAGATAATATGCTTTTTATAGCGGAAAATGGAACATTTGTTGTTTATAAAGGTAAAGAACTTTTAGTTAATAGTTTAGATAAAGATTTAGCGTTAAAGCTAATTGATATTGCTAGAAAAATAGATAATTCTTATGTTATCCTATGTGGTAAAAAATCAGCTTACATAGAAAATAGTGATGAAAGACTTATTAAAGAAACTAAAAAGTATTATGAAAGATATGAAATAGTAGAAGATATAACAGAGATTGAAGATGAAATTTTGAAAGTTACAATTTGTGATTTTAGTGGTTCTGAAGAAAATAGTTATAAATATTTTAAAGACTTTTATAAGTTAGGACAAGTAACAGTATCAGGAGAAATATGGCTTGATATAACAGCTAATAATGTCAATAAAGGTGTTTCTATGGGCAAAATTCAAAAAGCTTTAAACATAGGTTATGATGAAACTATGGTCTTTGGAGATTACTTAAATGATTTAGAATTAATGAAAAGTGGATATTATAGCTATGCTATGGAAAATGCTCATGAAGATTTAAAAAAAGTTTCTAGATTTATAGCAAAGAGCAATACCGAAAATGGAGTAGTAGAAGCTATAAAGGAAGTTGTCCTTAAAACTATTAATGCTTAGCAGCAAATTGATTATAGTATATATAGATATATTTTAATCAATTATCTATGTATTAAAGTATCTATTCACAATTAAAGAGAGGATAATTTGATTTGAGAATAAATAAGTTACTTAGCAATTACGGATATTGTTCAAGGAGAGAAGTTAATAGGGTAATTGAAGAAGGTAGAATAATAATTAATGGAAAAGTTGCAGAAAAAGGTCAATGGGTAGAAGAAAATGATAAAATTTTATTAGATGGAGTTCCTGTTGTTAAAAAGGAAAAAATATATATCCTATTAAATAAGCCAAGAGGAATAATTTGTACAGCTTCAAAGGAAAAGGAAAATAATATTATAGACTTTTTAAATTTTAGTGAATATGTGTTTCCAGTCGGAAGTCTTGATAAGGATTCACAAGGTTTGATTATTTTAACTAATGATGGAGATTTAGCCAATATAATATTATCTTCTGATAATTATCATGAAAAAGAGTATGAAGTAACCCTAGATAGAGAATATGATGAAGAGTTTTTAAATAGGATGTCTAAGGGGGTAGAAATATTAGGGATTAAAACAAGACCTTGCAAATTAGAGAAAGTAAGTGAAATAACTTTTAGAATTATTCTAACCCAGGGGTTAAATAGGCAAATTAGAAGAATGTGTAATGCTTTAAAATATAATGTAGTAAAATTAGATAGAATAAGAATTGTTAATTTAAGTAAAAAAACATTGAAAATTGGAGGATTTAGGCATATTAATGAGGATGAACTATTAATATTAAGTGAAAAAGTTAATTAAAACAAAATAATATCGTATAATAGGACTTTAGTCCTATTTTTTTATGACTATTTATGGAGAAATAAGGACTTTAAAATAAAGCCAAAATGGATAAAAATATAAGTATAGTATAAATTATTAAAGAATAGGCTAATTATGGTGATTTAGTGATTTTAAAGGAGGAAGGATTAAATTATGAATTGTGTGTCGGTTGAAGATATAGTGTCAACTACAGTACAATATGAAAGTTTTTTTAATTTTGATGAATTCTTAAAAATTTCTAAAAAAAGTATAGATATTTTTTTGTCTATAACAAAAGGTCATAAAATAAAAAAGAAGTATTGTAATGTAGAAAATTGTTTTTTAAAAAATTTTGAAAATGTTTTTTTTAGAGAATTTACTTATAAATTTAATAAAGATATTTTAATAAATAAAATAAAGTATCCGTCTATAAATAAGGAATTTACATATTATGAGATATATGAAGTTAAAAAAGATAAAGATGAATTGATTTTATTTGGAAGTTATGTTAAAGAAGAAAAAGGTTTTTTTGAAATACTTTTAAATGAAAGAAAAGTAAATAATATAAAGATTAAGCTTATTAGTAAAAAAGACAGTTGGCCAAAGGTAAAAGATATAATTTTTGAAAAAGCATAAATAGTTTAAATTGAAATCACAATTTTTTATAATAATTGTGATTTTTTGTTTTATTTTTAAATTAGATAAAAAATTAAAGAAAATCTCTTTACAAACAATAATAATTATTATATAATAAATACATCAAATAAAACTTATATAAAAATAAGTAATATAAATAAATGTGGATATTAGGAGGAAAAAATTATGAAAAAATTTGTTTGTACAATATGTGGATATGTATATGAAGGTGAAACTGCACCAGCAGAATGCCCAATTTGTCACGCTGGATCTGATAAATTCATGGAACAATCAGGAGAATTACAATGGGCTGATGAACATAGAGTTGGATTAGCTAAAGATGTAGATCCAAGAATTATGGATGGATTACAAGCAAACTTTATAGGTGAATGTACTGAAGTTGGAA
>JARIDB010000151.1 GCA_029257045.1 Clostridium sp. | reverse complement strand
TTTATTTTCATAGGCAAAACTCTGAAAATTTCATCTAAATACATAAATTTTATCACTTCCTTTTCTACTGTTATATTTAAACTTATTTCTTACTATCAAATAATATTCATACAAATAATTAAATATGTAAAATATTTAATAAAATGTATTAGTTTTTACTAAAAGGTTTTCTAATATAATATAAGGTGTTTTTATCAAACTTATATTAAACGCAAAAAAACCTACCAGTTTCCACTGATAAGTTCTATCTTATTATATAAGATACTTTTATAAAAATTATCAAAACCCATTAGCTTTTACTAATAGGTTTTAATATCTATAAAGTGTTTTCGTGACAGAAAGGACAATTTATAATCTTTTTATTTTCTATAGTTTCTTTTTCTAAAAAAAGAGTTTGTTCACAATTACTGCACTTAACTTCAATAAATTCGTCATCCATTTCAATTAAATCTTCTATACTTACTTCTTCAAAAATTTCTTCTTGAATATCACTTAAATCTTCATCTATATATTTCATATTTTCTTCTAAATAATCTTGCCTTAAATTTGTTGTTTCTACAACTGTAGTAATATCTTTTAAAATTTCTACAATATCTTTTAATATCTTTTTGTTAGAGTTTTCTATTTGCGAAATTTTTTCTGTAAGATTATTAATCTTATCTTTTATCTCTTTCATAACTACACTTCCTTTATATAAAGTGAAACTTATATTCATAGGGACTTTGATTTCCACCTAAATGTTAGTTGAACTTATCTATGGTTGTGCCACTGTTATCTTCCATCTTGCAATGGATAGGCATGTTACAGTATCTAGATATCAGATAAACTCATTATTTCAAACAATACATTTTTATATAGATAAAAAAGCTAAGATAAACTTAGCTTCCCTATTATACTCTTTCCATGTACTCGCCAGTTCTAGTATCAATTCTAATAACCACGCCTTCATTAACAAACATAGGAACGTTAACTACTGCTCCTGTTTCAAGTGTAGCTGGTTTTAAAGAATTAGTAGCTGTATTCCCTTTTACCCCTGGATCTGCTTGAGTAATTAATAATTCAACAAAATTTGGTGCTTCAACTGAGAAAGCTTCATTTTTGTAGAATTTAATAATTGCAAACATATTTTCCTTTAAGTACTTAATCGCATCTTCAACTTTTTCATATTCAAGAGGAATTTGTTCAAAAGTTTCTTGATCCATGAAGTAATATAATTCTCCATCTGAATAAAGATATTGCATTTCTTTTCTTTCAATTACCGCTTCTTGTAATTTAGTAGTTGGGTTAAAAGTTATATCTGTAACTCCCCCAGAAATAACGTTTCTTAGTTTAGTTCTAACAAAAGCAGCTCCTTTACCAGGTTTAACATGTAGAAATTCTATAACAGTATAAACTTGTCCTTCATGTTCGAAAGTAGTTCCTTTTCTTATATCTCCTGCTGATATCATTAAATATACCTCCAAAATCTTTATTAAATATTTAATATAAATAATTAAAAAATTAGTATAATTAAACACTTTTATGACATAACAAAAATATTTTATCAAAATTTTATAATAAATGCAATTATTTATATAAAGTAATATTCAATTAATCTAATTATTTCCCTTGAATTTCTAATTTTAATGTATATATTCTATTTTTATAATCTAAATTATAATTATTAATATTATAATTTTTCTTTAATATTAGTAAAGCTTCTTTAATTTCATCTTTACTTCCTTTTAAATTTATATTGATAATCCATTTATCTTCATTTTTATTATAACTAATAATTTCGTTATTTCCAAAAACTTTTAAATCTTTATTAATTTCCTTAATATTTTTAGCATTATCCTCTTTATATATACATTTCTCTATATTAATATTTTTATTTTCTATATTATTTTTATCTTTATTTTTATAATAGAAAATACCTTGAATTAAGGTTAAAATTATTACAAGAAATATTAATATCTTTTTAATCATAACTCTACCTCTAAAATATAATCCGAATTTTCTTCTTTTCTTATAAATCTTATTTTGATTTTATTTTGTTCATCAATCTTATATATTTCTTCAAGATTATCTGTTATTATTTGTCCCTTATTGTTATTAATAGTTCCTTCCTTGAAATTGTTATATAATATATCTATTATGCCTTCAATTTCCTCATAATATCTAACAATATCTTCCTCCTTATATATAGGTATAGATTCT
>JARIDB010000074.1 GCA_029257045.1 Clostridium sp. | reverse complement strand
ATGATAGTTGATGTTTTAAGGGGATCAAAAAATAGCAGATTATTAGGCCTTGGATTTAATAGCATCTCCACTTATGGGCTTATGAAAAATTATAAAGTGGAGGACCTTAAAACCTTTATAAATACCTTAATAGCTCATGGATATTTAGATTATGTAGAAGGAACTTATCCTGTTGTAAAACTAAATAATAAATCTATAGAAATAATAAAAGGTGACTATAAAGTATTATTTAAGGAAACTAATATTAATACTATAGAAAATGTAGATGATACATTACTACAATTATTAAAAGATTTAAGAAGAGAAATAGCTTTAGAGGAAAAAGTTCCGCCTTATATTATTTTTGGAGATAATACATTAAAAGAAATTAGTAGCATAATGCCTATTGATAAAGATAGTTTTAAGTTGATAAATGGAGTAGGGGAAGTTAAGTTAAATAAATACGGAGATCTATTTATTGATTTAGTAAAAAAATATACTATAGAAAATAATGTTGTAAGAAATGAAATAGTTGAAAATGAAGAAGAAAATCCTTATATAAATGTTTTAGTTGATGAAAATCTTCTTAAATTATTACTAAATAAAAGAGAAGAGATTTCTAAAAAAGAAAATATGTATCCTCCAAAGATAATATCTATAAGAAGCTTAAAAGAAATAAGTGGAAGATATCCAAGTAACAGTGAAGAACTTATGGATATAACTTTAGTAGGTAAAAAGAAGGTTGAAACTATTGGAGATGAAATAATTGAAATAGTTAATTCCTATATAAAAGACAACAATATTAAAGTTAATTTTATGAAAAAAGATAAAAGGAAGATTGCATTAAATGGAGATATAAGAAGTGATGAAGAAATAGCTATTGAAGGTTTAAAAGAAGGAAAGAGCCCGGAAGAACTTTCAGAAGTTTTAGAAATATCTATATCAACTATTTTAGGATACTTAACAACAAGCCTTGAAAATAATGAAGGAATAGAAGTTGATTTAGACCTATCAAAATACTATTTAACTGAAGATAGGGAATATATCCTTAATGCAATTAAGGGAAAAGATTATAGAAAAATTCAAGATATTAAAAAAGCTCTTAGAAGTGATATCAAATATGAAGCAATAAGAGCAATAATTCTAGAAGAATATTTCTAGAATGTAAACTTAGAAAGAATAAAGTGGTACACTCTATTAGCCAAATAGTTTCGCAAAGAATTTCTAGGTTCATAATAGATACTAGACCAAGAGTTTTGGTTAACTCACTGCGTTCAGACAAACCAACAACTCTAAGGCCTAGTATATATTACTTCACCAAGAAATGCTATTTGCTTACTATAGGCTAATTTCGTTAACCACTTTATTTTCTCTTTACGTTTATATCTATATAAATAAATTGGGGTGTGAAAGTCCATCTACCGAAAACAGAGGTAGATGCCGCTCAGACAAAGGCTCAAAACTAAGACCTAGAAGCATTCTTTTAACTGAAAATCTAAATCTTTGATTTAGTAATTTGAAGTTACTCATACTAATGTATATGAGTCGGAGATTCCATAAACAAATTCTAATTGCTCGCTATATACTAACTTTGCTATATCTCTTTATTTTCTCTTTAAGTTTATATTAATATAAATGAATTAGCTTTATAACTTCTTTGCTTGGCTATTAAATAAATGAAACACAATTATTTATTTGTACGTAAGTAATCATTTGCTTAGTTTTAACTATCAAACTTATAAAACATAAGAATTTATATTACAAATTAAGATTTAATTTATAATAGAATATAAAAAATAAAGCATTTGTGTACAATTGGTAATGTTGTTTTATATTTGTTGTTATTTGTATATAATGAAATAAGAAGTCAATGAATAGATTATGTATTAATAATTGTGAGAAAATTGTAGGGAGGTATTAATTTTGAATCAAAATAATAGAAAAATAGGGTTAGGTTCGAATTCGTTATTATTAGCTATTATGGGAATTTTATTTGCTTTTTCTTTTGGAAATAAGGTATGTTATGGAGATATTATTTTAAAGTATATGGGATTAAATACATGGTCTAATGGTGATAATGGAACACATTATACTGTAGTTTATTCGCTTATATTTTTTATACCATCTCTTATTTTAGGATTAAAATTTAAAAATGATTTTGGAGCAAAAATGGGTAAGATAATTTCTTTAATTATGATAATAATGATATTATTAGTATTTCCAATATTCGGTGCGATAAGTTTTTAATATTCTTGAATTAAGTATTTTTTCTTAGATTGTAATTGAACTATAATTAAACGAAAGGATTCTGATTATGAAATCAATAATTATTTTAATTTTAGTATTATTATTTGTATTATATTTATATAGAGAATTCCAGTTAAGATTTGGATATGAAATAGATAAAGATACAAAAATATTAGAAATATTAATTTTTTTATTATCTATATATGCATTTATATCAAGAAAATGGTGGATAAATATATTAGTTTTAATTTTAATAATAGCTTTAATTATATCTCCAAGAAAATTTATTAATCCATTTAGAAAGATTTATAATAAGTTTACGAATTTATATAAAAAACAAAAGAATTAATAAATAATTTAAAACTAAGTAATAGAAAGATTTATAATAGGGGGGAGAGATATAAGGGGTGAAATATTATTTTTATATAAAATATTAATTTCAGTTGTATTTTTAAAAGGAATATAATATAATTAATATATAGATATTTAACTAATTAACTAAATGTATACAGATCACAGAAAGGGGATATGCTATGAGCAAAGTATTTAAATCTTTAAGCGATGAAACTAGAAGAGAAATATTGAAAATGCTTAGCAAGCAAGATATGAGTGCTGGTGAAATATCTGACCATTTTAATATGTCTAAACCGTCTATATCAAAACACTTAGAGATATTAAGGGATTCAGAACTCATAAGTTCCGAAAAGAAAGGTCAATTTGTAATTTATTCTATTAATACATCAATAATTCAAGAAGTTCTTGGTAACTTCTTAGAAATATTAACAAAATAAAAAAGGGGGATATCATGAAAAATCTTAATTTTGAAAGAGCATTAATTTTAATAATTTCTTTACTAATTTTAATTGCAGCAGTTGTAATTAGTGATAGCAATTTAACTACTTCATTTATAGGGGCTTTGGCTATTGTTGCATTGGTTATATTTGATATAAAAGCACCTCAAATAGCAAAACTTTCAGAAAATAATCCTAAAATTAAGACTATGAGATTTTTAAATAGATTAACTATATTCATTATTGTTATTTGTACTATATTTACTGTGTTATTACCAATTAAAGAGTTACTTTCTGTAAAAACTAATGAAATAATACTTGTTGGATTAGTATCAATATTTATTATGATTTTTGGGAATTTATCTCCCAGGATACCATTTAATAGATATTTGGGATTAAGACTACCTTGGAC
>JARIDB010000138.1 GCA_029257045.1 Clostridium sp. | reverse complement strand
GGACATCTAGTTAATGATGCCATTGACTTACTTTATGAAAATAACAATATTCACTGGTTTAAAGCAGAAAGAATAGATAATCCTAACACCCATGGAACTGGATGTACCTTATCCTCAGCAATTGCTTGCAACCTTGCAGATAGAAAAAGCCTTAATGAAAGTATTAAAAGTGCAAAAGAATATTTAACAGGTGCTTTAAGAGCAGGTCTTAACCTTGGGAAAGGTAGTGGACCACTTGAACACACTTATTCTATTAAATTATAAAATAATGCTTACTTACTTAGGAAATATAAGGATTTGAAGGAATCAATAAATTATTAGGAACGTTGACATATAAAAATATATAATATATAATTTAGATATAAAAATTGAATATTTCGCGTTAAACAATTTTTAACCATGGGGGCGCTTTGGCTTCGACGGGGGTAAGATGGGTTTGATAAGCGAGCCGAGGCAGCATGTCACCTCGAAAATAAAGTATGCAAAAACGTAAACGCAGAAGACAATTTTGCACTAGCAGCTTAATTTAGCCGCTCATCAGCCCAGGGTGCCCACGCTCTGGATCACTGGTGTCATTAAGTGGGGAACGAAGTTTAGCAAAGCTTTGAGCTAAAGGGGTATTTATGAAGCTAGTGAATTATGGGCCCGTCTGTAGGCCTCATAAGGAGCGAATTTTTGTATGCAGACTACGCTCGTAGAAAGTTAAATCGCTCTGCTTTCGGACAGGGGTTCGATTCGTAAGATGAGTCGCCTTATGGAGTGATCCATAAGTGAAAACTTGGCTTTATCGGTGAAACCGTAGCAAGTAATGTTGCCGGCAATACCGAGAGGTATGTGAAGAAATTCAACAGCCTCGTATCGACTTATAGGTTCCTAAAGCTTAGGCTATGGAATACTAGGATAGAAGATAAAAACTATACTAAGCTTCTATAATACGCCAAGCTAACTTTTACAAAAATGTAAAAGCTAGATGATATAGTCAGTTCCTGAAGTTGGAAAATAAAGATCTTGAATAAATAAAATATTTCTTAAAAAGAAAAAAATTCTAAATAAGAAATAAAATAATTCAAGAAATAAGTTCCAATTGAATAGAAATACAGGATAGCAACGACCCCTCGCCTCCACCATGAAAAAGCCACGATAGAAATATCGTGGCTTTTACCTTATATTAATAAATTCATTATAGAAATTTTCCTTAGCTTTTAACATTTCATCAGAATACCTTCCATTTCTAGGAGTTAAAGATTTATATTTTTCAAGTATAAGCTTAGCCCTTTTTCTTTTGCTTTCAATTATTAGATATGGATATATTTCTTCAAGTAAATTAATAGCATCATTTCTTTTAAGAGAAAATGAATAAGAATCTTTATGTAGATTAGTATTATAGTTTTTCTTTTTTATAATACTGCCCTTACAAACAACACCTTTAATATATGTTAATAATTCAAGTGTTGTTGAAGCAATTGATATACAAGGAGATGGAAACTCATTCGAGTGAAGTTTAATTAACATTATACTACCTTCACCATCAATAATTCCTGCAATATAGGCTTTTTCAACATCCTTCATAAATAAACTCCTCTACATATTTTAAGATTAGTATTTGCTATATTAATAAATTTAATTAAAATTTTGAAAATCTATTTATATCTAGTAGTAATTTTACTTGGATGATTAGTTGTTATTGCAGGATATTATGATGTAATTTATTGATTGAAGGTAAAGAGTTTAATATAATAAAGCCAAATCTTAAATGTTTTAAATAATATAGTTTATCTTATAAGTTAGAGGAGGAAAATAGATGATAGCGAAGACACATATATCTGTAGCAATGGCATCTACATTATTGATTACCCAACCAAAATCAATAGAAGAATTAATATTATGTTTAGGAGTAGCACCTGTTGGTGCAGTTATTAGTGATATTGATGTTAGTACATCAGAATCACATGAAGCTATAAATAGATTACTTAGAGTTGTTGCAATTTCTTTAATAGTTTTAGGATTTGCAGAATATAATTGGAATTTAGGAATTGTAACATATTTGAAAAATGATAGTAATATTATGAAGATTATAATAGGTATAGCAGGAATATTAGGGATTTGTATTTATGGAAAAAATAAGCCGCATAGATCATTTATGCATTCTATTTTGGCAATAGCTCTTCTTAGTGGAGCAATATATAGTGTATTGCCTAAAATAGTGCCATATTTTGTTATATCAATGTCTTCCCATATTTTAATAGATACACTAAACAAAAAGAAAGTGCATATTTTTTATCCATTACCAGGAGGAATAGCATTCAATCTATGCAAGGCCAATGGATTTGTAAATAATATAATTTTTAAAGTAGCTAACATTTTAACAATAATAAGTTTAATATATTTTACTGCAAAAATAGGGGCTGGATTTTTAATGTAGAAATTGAGTAATTAAAATCATAATTAGAAAGAAAGATGTATAAATCTATCTTTGTAAAAGGAAAGAGACAATTAAAGCTAATTGACTTACAATCAGAGAAAAAGCCATTAATTAATGAGAGAATATAAAATAATATACATAATAATAGTATTTTAAAATAAAAAAATAAGTAGAATTTTATAAGCGTTTAATACAAGAAAAACTCCCATGTATAATGTGAATACATGGGAGTTTTCTTGAGGTTCATCATACTATTAACCATTGATTTTAAAAATAAGGTAGAGGAAAAGTGTTATGGGAAGAATAAAAGTAAATCTGTAAACTAAACTCTAATTCTTGATATGGTTTATGAAAAACATAGTGAGTAAGTGGTTTCGCAAAAAAAAAAATTAATTTTTGTATATTATTGACAATATGGTCTATGTAATATAGACTAAGAGAATAAGGTCGATAAAAAATAGACCAAGGAGGATTATTATGAGAGATTATAAATTTACAGAAAGTGAAGAAAAGTTTGCAGAAATAATCTGGCAAAATGAGCCAATTCTTTCAGGAAATCTTGTAAAGCTATGTCAAGAAGAAATGAATTGGAAAAAGTCTACAACTTATACTGTACTGAAAAAATTATGTGAAAAAGGTATTTTTCAAAATAACAATGCTATAGTTTCATCTATAATTACAAAGGATAAGTATTATGCAAAACAAAGTGTACGCTTTGTTGAGGATACTTTTGGAGGATCATTGCCAAAATTTCTAACAGCTTTTATTAGTAGTAAAAAGCTAAGTAAACATCAAGCCGAAGAATTAAAAAAATTAATTGATGATTACGAGGAGGAATAACAATGGGTGAATTATTTCTTTCCGTTTTAAATATGAGTCTTACAGCAAGTTATGTAATTATTTTTGTAATATTTATAAGACTATTACTAAAAAAATTTCCTAAAGTCATTTCTTATGCTATGTGGGGAGTAGTTGCATTTCGACTTATAATTCCCTTCTCTTTTGAAAGTATATTTAGTCTTATGCCACGAAATACAAATGTTGTTCAAATACCACAAGATATTATCTATCAGCAAAATCCACAGATTAATAGTGGTATAAAAGTAGTAGATTCTTTTTTTAGTAAGTCACTTCCTGAAGCAACAGCTAACTCAAGTATAAATCCAATCCAAATTTATATAGCAATAGCTTCATATATATGGATAATAGGAATAATAGTATTGCTTACTTATAGCATAGTATCTATTTTGATATTAAAAAGAAATCTAAAAAGTGCAGAATTAGTAGAAAAGAATATTTTTAAGCTTAAGAATTTGAAAACACCATTTGTACTTGGATTAATAAGACCTAAGATATATTTACCAGATGGACTTAATATTGAAGAAAGAAGATATATTTTATTACATGAGCAAACTCATATTAAAAGAAAAGACCACATTATTAAGGTGTTAGCTTTTCTAATATTATCTATCCATTGGTTTAATCCCCTTGTATGGATTGCCTTTATGTTAATGAGTGAGGATATGGAGCTTTCTTGTGATGAAAAAGTATTAAAAGAAATAAATGAAGATATTAAAAAGCCTTATGCTAATTCCTTATTGTCCCTTGCTACTGGAAAACATATTTTAAATGGAAGTCCACTTGCTTTTGGTGAAGGTAATATAAAAAGCCGTATTAAAAACGTATTAAATTATAAGAAGTCTGGACTTTGGATTATTGTGATTACAGTAGTTTTAGCTTTAGCTGTGAGTATTGGACTTTTAGCAAATCCTATAAATACTATAAAGATTTCTGATATTGATACGGTTCCATTAGGAGCTCTTGATGAGGCTGTATATGGAACATTAACTTCTGAAAATAAGCATATGAATTTTAATGAGGCAAAGGCAGAGGAAATTGCTGATTATTTAAGAGAAATTAAAGTAAACAAATCTGAAGTTGCTAGAACCGTTTCTTCTGATAGGGATAAAATAAATCAAGTTCATTTTGTAATTGAATCAATTTCCTCAGGTAAAAGTTATAAGTGGGATATATATTGTAACTTTAGTAAAGATTTTTCAAAGGTTTGGTTAGATAATGGAGTAAAACCTAGTTTTTCTTATGAGGTTAAGAATCCAAGTGAAGTTAAAGCTTTCTTTGAAAGACAATTTGGAAGTGTTGCTAATGTAATGGAGGTTGCTTATTTTGATGAACTATGGAAAGCTCGTACAAAATATGTAGGTGATAACTCTGCAGTTGGTAATCTAATTGGATTACTTCCTATAGCAGAAGATATTAAGTATGATCACTTCGAGTTAAACACAAGTGAGCAGGATTATGATATTGAAATTGTTTATTCTACTTCATCTGATATACTTAAAGAGTATGATACAGAGGAAACTATAAAATCTGATATTTTCCGAAAAAATGCACTAATTCTACTTGCACTAGTTGATAATTCAAAGGGCGTTCGAGCAACATTAACAGATGGCAAGCGTGAAGTAGGTTTTATTAATGGTCGAGAATGGGCAGATTATGCAGTTGGTGAAGACGTAAGAAATTACGCCAAAAGCCCACAAAAGCTACAAGAACTGATTGAAAACTCTTTTGATTCTATGAATGGTGAAGAAGAAGCACTTGATTTCACATCCTATCCTGAGGATTATAGCCTAGAGCAAGGAGTAAAAGATGGATTTTTTGTTGTAGTTCATGGTGAAATAAAAGGGGATTCACGAATATTATTAGATAAATTTCTAAAATCAGTTGAAAAGAAGGAACCTTCTTATTTAAAGATATTACAATACACAATTGAAGGAGATCCTGTATTTGTTGCCTTACTTTATAATGGAGGGAATGCACCGATTACTGCAAATTTTGATTCTACAAGGGATAAGTTTGGTGTTCAAACTGAAACAACTTCAATGCAGGCAAAATATATAAAGACATTTGAGCAAGATGATATAGTTGGAATTTACCTAACTGATAAAGAGGACATTAGACTAGAAGATGTACTTAATAGTTCATCAGAATGTATAAATATTGTTAATTTTAATAAGTAAATTTTCACAATATATTTTTAATGATAAAGAATACAGAATAAATGAATTTTCTATTCTTTATTTTATTACAAAAATATATTTAAAGTAGAAGAAATTTAAGGAGCCTTAACAAAATTTTTAAGAAGTTAATAGAAAAGAGATTATATAACTTATTAAAAAATATGATTTGTTAGTTAAATTGGTGATTAATGGTGATTAAAAGTATTATAATATTAAAAAAGAAGGTGATAAATATAAAAAATAAGAAAAGTTGGTGGGTTGCTTTAATAGATATATGTGTTTTTGCTATTATATTAATGTATATTTTCAAACCAATGACAATGAATGATATCTATGATGAACCTAATTTTAAAGGTATAGTATTAGAGGTATTTGAAAGTTCGATTTTAGTTTCTGTTAATGAAGAAGAGGATGAAATTAGAACTAGTGATAAAATAAGTGTTTCACTTGAGGTTAAATTAAAAGATAGTATTACTAATTTTGAAGTTGGTGACAAAGTAAGAGTGTTTTATGATGGTACTATATTAGAAACATATCCAGCTAAAATAAATGAGGTTTATGCAATATTACTACTTAATGAATAATATAATCGAGAGTGATGGTGAAGAAATTTATAAACCTTTAATACAAGAAAAACTCCCATGTATAATGTGAATACATGGGAGTTTTTAAGTTTTAATAAGAATAGATGACAAAGAAGTATTGAAGTAGGGAAATGGAAGATAATTAGCATTATTCATTTAAAATCAGTGTGTCCAATTAGGTTTATAGTAAGGTATAAATCTATTTATAATAACTGTGCTAATGTTACTCTTAAAATCTTGTTAAGTAGAATGTAATAAAAATATAGCAAGATAATATAAATTTTCACTAACATAATAATTGTTTATTATTACCATATAATGTAAAATTAGCCTATTACACTTACATCCAAGCTCACTATATAGTTATATTGCATTAAAAATCTGCTAAAAACTTAAAGGTGAATAAAAAGGATATAGATTGTAGATTTTTCTATTATAAAAGTAAATAATTTATACTTTATAATAATAGGATAAGGAACTTATAAACGAGAGAGAAAAAATGAAAGGGGGAAGTTATAAAATCTATTGTATATAAATATAAAAAAGAAGGGAAGTTTATATGTATGGAGAATATAATAAAAGGGAAAATGAGAAGATTTTTAGCTGCAATAGTAGCGTTTACTATGATTTCAACATACTTATTACCATCATTACAGGTTTTAGCAGCACCAAAAATGATGGCGCATTTAAAATCAGGAAGTGGCAATGGTAATGGACATTTTGGTAGTGAGAAACCAGAAGCATTTGTATTATCAGGTGAAAATACAATTACAAATGAGGCAATTAATTTTGAAATGAAATTAGGAAGTACAAAAGATGATACAAGATTTCGTTTTGTAACAAAATATGTAGACGATACTCATTGGTCATATGTTGCATATGATGGAGCATCTGGATGGTTTATAGAATATAAGAATGGTGATAAATCAGGATATCCAGGGCTTACAGGATTGCCAGAAATAAATAAAAATGATATTGTGAATATAAGTGCAGTGTATAATGAAAGTGGACTTGTATTTAAGGTTGATAATAAGACAAGTGGAAAAAGTGGAGAAGCTACAATTAATACAGCTGATTTTATTAGTCTAAAAGATGAGCAAGGAAAAATTGGATTCGGTGCTGCTACATTTGGTACAGAGTACACTGATATCTACTTTTCTAATGTAACAATTGGAGAGAGTCAGTACACAGATTACAATTCTTGGACACTATACAAAGAAGGTCTTGCAGGACAGCTATGGGAGCCATCAGTAGTAGTTTCAGGTGGAGAAGAAGTACCAACTGAACCAACTGAACAAGGTGAAAAGTGGTTTAAAATTACAGGTGGTGCTAATAATGGTGGTGGACATGCTTATGGTAATGCTACTGCAAAAGGACCAATTCTATTACTTGATAATGATAAGAAGATGGAACGTTCAGGAGAACTTTCATTAAAGTTAAAACCAAGTAATAACTGGGGAGTTTTTCATACTTATGTAGACGATAACAATTGGTTATATATAGGATATGATTCAAGTAGTAAATGGTATTATCAATATAAGTTAAATGGAAGTGAGGCTTATCCGGCTATTTCGGGGCTTCCACAGCCTGTAGAGGGTCAAGAATTACAAATGTCTGTATCTTTAAATAATGAAACTTTATCAGTAACAGTTAATGGAACTACAGTTAGAGTTACTAACCAATCTTTAATTTCATTTGCAGATAAGACTTCTGGAAAAGGAAGATTTGGGGTTAAAACAAATGGAGCAACATCTATCTCATTTGCAGATGTAAAATATAACGGAACAAATGGGATGGAAGATAAGTGGGTATTTGCAGCAGATCGTCAAGGACAGCTTGTAGAAGCAAAGTATTCAAAACTTGTACCATTGTCAGGAACTGTTACAACAAAAGAAGGAACACCAATTACAGATGCAGTTATACGTATAGGAATAAATTCAGTTAAAAGTGATGTAAATGGAAGTTATCAATTTAGTGGTCTAGAGATTGGAGAATATAGCATGGCAGTTACAAAGCCAGGATATCAACCATATTCTCAAACTATTAATCTTGAAGATAAAGAAAATGTATTAGCTGTTGTATTAGAAGAAAATGAACCAATAGATTTAACGAAGTATGACAGTATTGTATCAGATACAATGAAAGTATATATTGGAAAGACATTCCCAAGTGTTGCTAGATATCAAATACTTGAAAATGGTGTAGAAGTAGAGGGTAAATATTTTATTGGAAATGAAACTGACCTTAAGACTTTAGCAATAAATGGTGTTATGATTGAACCTAATGTAACAGTAGAAGAGTCAACAGGAAATTCTAGAATATATGGAATGCATGTTCAAAATGATGAGAACAAAATAAATTTAGATATGAAAGTAAAAGTAAGTGTAAAATTGATAAATTTATAGAAGTACAGGGTGCAAAATATAATAATATTATTGATGAAAATTTTATTGTA
>JARIDB010000060.1 GCA_029257045.1 Clostridium sp. | reverse complement strand
TTTTGTACTAGAAAAAATGAATTTTTATGGGCACGATGGTGATAAAAGAAAGTGTATAGGATTCTGTATAAATATAGAACATGCAGAATTTATGTGTCAGCAATTTAATCTTAGAGGTATAAAAAGTGCTTATTTAACTGGTGGTAATTTAGCAGAACAAAGAGCTGGATATATTAAGAAACTTGAAAATGATGAAGATGAGTTAGAAGTTATATTTACTGTGGACATATTTAATGAGGGTGTGGATATACCTTCAGTAAATACAGTTTTAATGTTAAGACCAACTAATTCTCCAATAGTATTTATACAACAATTAGGAAGAGGGCTTAGAAAACATGAAAGTAAAGAATTTTTAACTGTCCTTGATTTTATAGGGAATCATAACAAAGCATTTTTAATTGCAATAGCATTAAATGGAGCTAGATATTATGATAAGGATTCATTAAAGGTTGCAGTTTCAAAACAGTTTGGAAATGTACCAGGTTGCACAAATATTCAAATGGATAGAATAGCTCAAGAGAGAATATTAGAGCAGTTAAATAATGAAAACTTTAATACAATGGCCTATTTAAAAGAAGAATATAATGAATTTAAAATATTAAATAGTGGAAGAGTTCCATATAGATTAATGGATTATATAAGATTTGATGGTTCTCCAGATCCAATTAAATTTATAGATAAAGAAAAGACCTATATAGGTTTTGTAGCAAAAGTTGAAAAAGATGATAAACTTAAGAAGCTACTTGAAAATAAAGAATTTGAAAAGATACTTAAAGAACTATCAGGAAAGTTACCTATAAAAAGAATATATGAGTATTGTATAATGAAATATCTGCTTTCACATGAATCCATAAATTTAGATCAAGCTAAAAATGAAATTCATAAGTATATGGAAAGTGTTAATGATGAAAGTATTTTGAATAGCTTTAGATATTTAAATCAAGATTATTATGATGTAGGACAGATTGAACGTACAGTAAAGTGTGTAGAACTTAAAGGAAATATATTATATAGAACTGATGAATTTACTAGAATTATTTTTGATAAAGAGTATAGAAAATATATTGAAGATGTTTTAAATTATGGAATTGTTAGATATGAAAAAGAATTTGGTAATAAAAATTATGGAGTTCCATTCTTTAAGTTATATGAACAATATCAAATGATTGATACAGCATTATTATCTAACTATGAAAAGATACATAGATCCTTTAGGGGAAGTGGACTACTTACAAAGGATAAAGAATTCTTTCTATTTATAGATCTTCATAAAGGTGAAAATATTAAAGAAAGTGTAAATTATAAAGATGAGTTATTATCAAGAGAATATTTCCAGTGGCAAACACCTAATTCAACAGCACCTTCTTCAGAGAGAGGTAAAAATATTATATTTAATAAAGATAGGGGAATAAATCTTAACTTATTTATAAGAAAATATAAAGAGATAGATGGAAAGGTTCAGCCCTTTATTTATATCGGAAAAGGTGATGTTAAGGAATATGAAGGTGAAAAGCCAATAACAGTTAAAATGAAGTTAGAATATGAAGTTCCAACAAGTTTATATACAGAGTTCACAGAAAAAGTATAAATTATAATCAAAGACTAAGGAGAAAGATATGATAAAAGTTGTAGCAGGAATTCTGCAAAAGGACGATAAAATACTAATTGCTAGAAAAGCACCAGGTAAAGCCTTAGAAGGATATTTTGAATTTCCAGGTGGGAAAATTGAAGCTGGTGAAACACCAGAAGAAAGTTTAGTTCGTGAGCTTATGGAAGAAATGAGCATCAAGGTGAAAGTTAACAAATATGTTGGGGAAAGTATTTATGATTATGGAAACATAGTTATTTCACTTAAAGGATACACAGCAGAAATTTTAGAAGGTGAAATAACTTTATCAGACCATGATACGTATAAGTGGGTTACTTTAGCAGAAATTAA
>JARIDB010000140.1 GCA_029257045.1 Clostridium sp. | reverse complement strand
TACCAACCTTCTCTATTCTTCCACATATTGTACATAATCTATAGTCTTCTAACTTATTGTTCTTAGCTTCTATAAATAAACATTCATCTTCATCTAAATCATCCTGAACTTCTTCTTCTTGACATATCTTAAAATACTTTAAATCTGAATGTTCATCACCCATATTACCATTATAATGTTTTAAATAATCACCTTGTATAGTTCCTACAATATATTCTTGTCCACACTTTTGACAATTAGCTAATTCAAATACCTTAACTTTACTATTTTGTACTTGTATTTCTTCTCTTCTTTCCAAATATACTTCTGGTGTTGGATAAAAGGATGCATACATCCCTTCCAAAGCTCTCACAAACAAATGATATCTAGCTGGTAATAAAGATTTAGAATTTTCATCAATCCTCGCTATACAAGCAACTTCAACTAATGAAATCAAAGCCGACTCTTTATCTTTTAATGATACAGTACTATCATTTAAAAACACTAACTCTACTACTTTTTTTAAATTTTTAGTACCTTCTCCAAGACTCTTTTGAATAAT
Organism: Clostridium sp.; assembly: GCA_029257045.1. Classification (GTDB taxonomy): domain Bacteria; phylum Bacillota; class Clostridia; order Clostridiales; family Clostridiaceae; genus Clostridium. The sequence continues at coordinate 1,869 of JARIDB010000140.1, read as the reverse complement.
CCTTAGATTTTTATCATCTTTAAGTACTTCGTATAGAAATAATTCAAGTTTTTGTACATTTTTAATATTATACTTTTTACATAAGTCTTCTATATTTAATTTTTTATAAATAACATCCTTATAATCATTCTTTAAAGTAATATAGAAGTTATATTTTCTATCTATAAGTATATTTTCTATTCCTCCAAAAGTCTCTCTTTCAGATTCTATAATATCCTCCGGATAAAATCTTTCGCTAAAAAGTTGACTTGCAAATTCAGCTATCTTTTCAAAGTCATCTTTTCCTCCTCCTAAGGTTGCTGATGTAGCAATACACTGTAACTTTCCTTCTTCATATCCATTAACTCTTTCTTTTAATCTCTTTAATAACATAGATATTTCTGAACCACTTGAACCTTTATAAGTATGAGCTTCATCTAATACTATAAACTTCCAAGTACCTCCATGTTCTCCATCAAAGAAAGTATTATCTTGTGGTCTTAATAATAAGTATTCTAGCATAGCATAATTAGTCATTAATATATGGGGTGGATTTTCTCTCATTTGCTCTCTACATATAAGTTCATTAGCACTTGGCAGATTATCATTGTTTTGATTTTTAAACAATGCAAGAGCCTTTGAGTAATTTTCTGGTGTTTCACCTGTGTATCTACCAAAAGTAATGTGTTCATAATCCTTTAATGCTTTTCTTAATCTTTTAACCTGATCATTTGCTAATGCATTCATTGGATATAATAGTAAAGCTCTAACTCCAGGTGTAAGTTTTCCTTCTTCTTTTTCTCTCATTAATTCATTAATAATAGGAATTAAGAAACACTCTGTTTTACCACTACCAGTACCTGTAGCTACAATAGCATTTTTCTTTTGTACTGAAATCTTATTTATTGCTAATTCTTGATGTTTATGAAGCAATCTCTCGTTAGGAAATTCATCATTTAAATATTTAAAATCTTTACTTAAAATATCTTTCTCTATAAGCTCTTTAATACTTTTGCCTTTAATAAATTCTGGGGTAATTTCTAAATAAGGCCCTTTTATAAACTTATTACCCTCATTTAATTTTTTCATAGCTATTTTTTTTAGCTTATCATCTTTAACTGTTAATATTGAACTAATATATTCTGTATATTTTTTATTAATATACTCTGTTGTTTTAATTGGATCCATCGACATATAACTCTTCTCCTTGCATTAAATAAAACTCAATAATTATTAAATCCCTAAAATAAACCTCATACATATTTTTTCTAAATATCAATAATAATTTTAATATAATCTGTCTTTCAATATTAGTAACTAATCCGTCTAACATTTTATACTTAATCATTGAATATATTAATACAGTAACTCCACTATAATATGCTAAAGTGTTTGGGCTCTTTTTGTTGCTTTCTTTTCTCTTTATTAAGTAACTATGCATTCCTGCAAATTCATTATTCATAGTTAACTTTTTGATTACTCTATTAAGAACCTCTAATTTATCACTTATCTCAATATTTATTTTTTCTCTATATTCTAAATTATTATTTAGTACCCACTTTAAAATAGTTTTAACATAAGTATCTCCCAAAACAACAATTCCATCTTCTGAAACATCATTAATCCAACCTAGCCCTTCTAAATCCTTTTGATTTAGTTTTGTATCGTATTTCTCAAATAAAATTTGATATAATTTACTACTTCCTATTAACTCCTCAGTTAGATTTACTTTTCTTTTATTGCAACGCCTTTTAATAAATTGACTTACACATCCTTTATTCCCCTTATACTTACATGCATCACAATCTTTACTATAACCTAATATTTTATTTTCTAAATCTTCTCCAACTAAGTCAAATATATTACTAATTAAAATTGATTTTGATGATA
>JARIDB010000004.1 GCA_029257045.1 Clostridium sp. | reverse complement strand
AGGAAAAATGCCATATAGTACCCTCAGATTGTTTTATAATATAGACATTTTGTTTTAGTGATGCCATGAAGTTTCACCTCTTTGAATAAATATATTAATATAAGGTATGCAAATAGTATTTAAAGGTATAACTTTATTAGTTCTAAAGCTAAGAAATTTAATTATATAATGATTAAGGAAATTTAAAATAGTCCCTATAGAAATAGGGACTAAATCTTTCATATTAATTTATAGTTTGCAAAAAATTAATTAAATTTTATTTATTTTATTATGATTAGATTACAGGACAATTAGGAAGTGAGAAGCTTCCTGTTACTTTTACAACGCAATTATCTCTTGTAGCAGTAAAAGTTGCTATTGGTACAGTTACAGTATCGCAATTAAATCTAAGAGAATCGCATGCAGCAATAGCATCAGCTTCATTACATCTTGTACAAATAACGTTATCTAAACAAACGCTTCCATTAGCACATGCTGATACAGTTCTTTCTGATGGAGTAGCAGAATATGGAACAACGCAAGTTCCTCCTACTCCTGGAGCAAAAAGAACGGGTATATTAACGATAAATGGAATACAACCAACTACTTTAACATTAAATAGTGTAACTGGGCAGGTAGTTCCATTAACAGTAACATTAGTAGTACATTTCTCTACTATACATTTTAAGCAACTTAAGTCATATATTATTCTAGGAACAATAGGTGTAGTTGCAGGGGCAAATTTTCCAGGTAAATTTACTGCAGCGCAAAAAGGTACGCTTCTATTTACAGCTACACAGGCAGGTGGAGCAGCTAAAAGAGCAATTTCTGGCGAAACTGATTCATCAGATAGAGCAACCTTTATTTCTTCTTCATTTAATTCAGCTGCAATTTCTTTACTTAATTCACTCATTTCGTTCATTATTTATTGTATATCTTTCATTTATATTCTCCTTCTTATAGTTTTTCTATAATTACTTATAATATATAGTATGAAAATTGAAGGGAAATGGTACGAAAATGTAAAAAATAATCGTATTATGGAGTATATTGCAATAAATATGTTTTTGTTGAAGAAATTATATAATATAATAGGGAAAATGAAGCTTTTATAAAGTTAATGTTGTTTTGAAAAAGTTTATATAAGAGGAAATTTTAATATTTATATAGAAAATAGTATAATAAGGTTATTGATATTATTTGAAATAAAAGATAAAGGGGAAATTATGAATAATTTAGATTTTATATACAATAGAAAAAGTATAAGATATTATAAGGAAGATGTAGTTCCTAAAGAAGATATACTAAAGTTACTAGATGCTGCAACATATGCACCATCACCAAAAAATCAACAAAATTGGCATTTTGTAATTGTACAAAATAGAGAGATAATAAATGAAATGGCTGACGCTGTTACAAAAAGTCATGAATATATAGCTTCTTTAACAACAACAGAAAGAGATAAAAAAAGATATATGAATCTACTTCCTTATTACATTAATTTTAAAAATGCATCCTGTGCTGTTTTAGTTTATGCTAAAGAGTATGACATTATAGAAGAAAAGATATTAAGAGCAAACAATGTAAATGAAGATATAATAGATATGATAAAATCAACACAATCAACAGCACAAGGAATTGGAGCAGCTGTAGAAAATTTTATGCTAGCAGCAACTAGTATGGGTTATGGTACATGTTATATGACAGGACCAGCACATGCTAAAACTAAAATAGAAGAAATAATAGGCTTTGAAAAAGAAGAATATTCTTTAATGTCCATAATATCTCTTGGAGTTCCAATTGATAAAACTCCAGATAAGCCAAAGCGTAAACCACTAGAGGAAGTTGTAACATTTATAGAATAAGATTAATAGTTATACTATCAATGAAAATTAATTGATAGGTTAGTTTCTAAATATTAATTTAGATATAATATTAGAAATTATAGCAATTTAAAAACTATAAATTATAGTATTCTTGAACATACTATACTTATATCAATGTTGAAAGGAGATATAGTATGGAGAGATTACATTGTAGAGTAGATGGAATAGCTAGTGAAAACATGAAAACGCAACTTAAAAATTCTCTGGAAAAGGTTCAAGGAGTTAACCAAGTTTGTGTTGATATGGGAAGAAGCACTGTTGAAGTGATTTATAATGAACCAGCTACACAAGAAAGTATAACAAACTGTATAGAAAATACAGGACATAAAATTGGATAATTAATATATAAAATAGTCTGTGATATTATTATCACAGACTATTTTAATATTATCTAAATTATTTTGCAAACAAAAAGTCAGGCACAGAATTTTTGATTTCATCATTTCCTACAACTATAAAAATATCTTCACTATTAATTATTATGTATGGGCCTGGAGATAAAAACATTTTATCATCCCTTTTAATTGCAATTAAAGTGGCACCAGTATTTTGCCATAATTTAATTTCTGCAATAGATTTACCAATATAAATACAATCTTCAGGTATTTTAAATTCTATTGGGATAATGGTATTTAATTCATCAAATCTACTAGAATAATCTATAATAACATTTATAGAACTTAGAATTTGATCATCTATTTTCTTTCTTTCATCCATTAAAGTATTTATCTGTAATTTATAATCTTTCATATTATCTATTGAGCTATTTCTATCTAAAAATAATACTGCTTGTTTTTTTGAAACTACAAGTATTCCTTTACCTTTAAAGGATTTTACAACCTCTAAATCTTCTAAAAGCATAATAGCTCTTCTAATAGTTTCAGGTGATACATTATATTTACTTGCAAGGCTAGAACGACCATAAAGGATTGCACCTTCTTCGATAGAGCCTTGTCTAATTTTATTAGCAATATCTAATGCTATTTTTTTATATGTAGGTATTGTTGAATTTATCATTTTAATTCCTCCCAATAGTATAAAAAATCATATCTAACTAATAATATATACAGTAATATTACAATATGTCAATGCAAATATGAAAAAGACAACTTGACTTAACAAACAACTTAGTGATAAGATGAAGTTGTAGGAAGAGGGGGATTTGATGATAGAATTCAGAAATGTAAAGAAAAAATACAAAAAGAATACAATACTACAAGACTTTAATCTTAAAATAGAAGATGGCAAATTAGTAGTATTGATTGGGGCAAGTGGCTCTGGAAAAACTACATTACTTAAAATGATAAATAGATTAATTTCTATTACTGATGGACAGATATTAATTGATGGAAAAGATATAAATACTATGGACCCTATTGAATTAAGAAGGGGAATAGGATATGTAATTCAACAAACTGGATTATTTCCTCATATGACAGTGAGAGAAAATATTGAAGTTATACCAAAGCTTCTTGGTAAATCTAAAGAAGAGCTAGATGAAAAAACACTTGAATTATTAAAAATGGTGGGTCTTGAACCTACTGAGTATCTTGATAGATATCCAGCAGAACTTAGTGGAGGCCAGCAACAAAGAATTGGAGTTGCAAGAGCCTTTGCAGCAGGTGCAGAAATAATATTAATGGATGAACCTTTTAGTGCATTAGATCCAATTACTAGAGGTGAACTTCAAGAGGAACTTTTTAATATCCAGAAGGAATATAATAAAACTATTGTTTTTGTTACCCATGATATGGATGAAGCTATTAATATTGCAGATATGATTTGTATATTAGAAAAAGGCAAAATTCTTCAATATGATACTCCAGAAAATATATTAAAAAATCCAATTGGAGATTATGTAGAGGAATTTGTAGGTAAAAATAAAATTTGGAGTAAACCAGAGTTTATAAAAGCTGAAGATGTTATGATAAGTAAACCTATAACTGTATCGCCTAAGAGAAATATTCTTCAGGCTAGAGAAATTATGAGAGATAAAAAGGTAGATAGCTTACTAATAGTTAACAAAGAGGGGAAATTACAAGGTTATGTAACCGTAGAAGATTTGCAAAAAACGCAAGATAAATCTGTACTAGTGGAAAACATAATGAGAAAGTCACCTGAATTTGTTACTGGAGATACTAATTTACCTGACTTATTAGAACAATTTTCTAATTTGAAAAGAGGGTATTTACCTGTATGTAATGATGAAGGAAAACTAACAGGATTAGTAACAAGAAGTAGTTTAATTACAGTTTTAAGTAGCCAATATTTAGATCAAGGAGGGGATAATTAATGAGTGGATTTTTATCAAGCCTTGCTTTAAGAAAAAATGAAATAATATCTCTTTTATTAGAACATCTTGAACTTACAATAAGTGCTGTATTAATTGCAGTTGTAATTGGAGTGCCACTTGGAATATTTATTACTGATCATAAAAAATTAGCTAAGGGTGTAATTGGATTTGCAAATTTAGTGCAAGCAATACCTAGTTTAGCAATATTAGGTTTTTTAATACCATTAACAGGAATAGGTTCAAAGCCAGCAATTATAATGGTTGTACTTTATTCAATGTTACCAATTATAAAGAATACTTATATAGGAATTAATAATATTAATCCAGATACATTAGAAGCTGCGAAAGGTCTTGGAATGACTACAGGTCAGGCATTGAAATTAGTTAAGATTCCATTAGCTATGCCAGTTATAATGGCAGGGATAAGAATTTCAGCAGTAACAGCTGTAGGACTTATGACTATTGCAGCCTTTGTTGGAGCAGGTGGTCTTGGATATCTTGTATTCTCAGGAATACAAACTGTTGATAATAACCTGATTTTATTTGGTGCTATACCAGCTGCAGTATTAGCGTTAATTATGGATTATGTAACTGGAAAAATTGAAGAATCAGTAATGCCAAATGGTATAAGAAAATCTGATGGTTCAATGAAAGTAAAGAAACATAATAAAAAGACAAAAATTATATCTTTAGTTATTGTAGGTATTTTAGTTATTTCTTTAATAATTACAAAACTTCCTTTTAATAAATCTGCTAAAACAATAGTTGTAGGTTCTAAAAACTACTCAGAACAACTTATTTTAGGTAATATGTTAGAGTTATTAATTGAAGATAATACAGATATCAATGTAGAAACAAGTTTAAATCTTGGAGGAACTCAAATTGCATTTAATGCCTTAAAATCAGGTAGTATAGATTTATATGTTGAATATACAGGAACTGCTTATGTTAATTTATTTAACATAAATGATGGTAATACAGATACAGATGATGTATATAATATTGTAAAAGAAAAATTTGAGAAAGATTTAGGATTAGAATTATTAAAACCTATTGGATTCAATAATACTTATGCTATTGCTACAACAAAAGAAATAGCTAGTAAATACAATCTTAAAAAGGTTTCTGATTTACAAGCTATATCAGGAGAACTATTAGCGGGACCAACTATAGAATTTGCTAATAGAGAAGATGGACTTTTAGGATTAAATGAAGCTTATAATATTAAATTTAAGTCTGTTAAACCAGTAGATGGTGGACTTAGATATACAGCTCTTATAAATGGAGAGTCGGATATAATAGATGCTTTCACTACTGATGGGTTAATTGACAAGTTTGATTTAACAATACTTGAAGATGATAAAAGCTTTTTCCCACCATATTATGCAGCACCTTTAATTAGAATGGATACATTAGAAAAATATCCAGAATTAAAAGATGTATTAAATATGTTAAATGGTAAAATAACAGATGAAAAAATGAGAAAGTTAAATTATGAAGTAGACGTTAATGGAAAAGATCCTAAAATGGTTGCTAAAGAATTCTTAGCAGAACAAGGATTAATAAATAAATAAATAAATAAATAAATAAATAAATAAAATCCAACAGTCACAATTATAAAAATAATTGTGACTGTTGGACTTTTAATTTATTAAACTATTATATGTTCACCTTTTTTATTTGAAGTAAGGATTTATATCTGTTCTTTGGATTCTTTTAATTTCTTTTTGCTTTAAAGCGGTTTCTTCAGAAATTTGATTATAGGTAGATCCATGCCTAAGCATTTTTTTTACTTTATCACGCATTTGTTGGTCTATTTCATATGTCATAAAAAGTACCTCCTATAAATTTTTTTTACATAGTTAGTTTGTCCTTATATAATAAATTTATTCTTAACTTAATAACCATCATTGGAATGGAAAGTAATAAAATTAGTTATTTACTTAATAAATAGTAAACATATAATATAATATTTAGGATAAAATATTTAGGATAAAATATAAAAAAATTTAAAATTTAAAAATTATGAGGTGATGTTATGAAAATATTACTTATGCGTATTACACTTAGGGCTTCTTGGGTGCATTCTTTAAAGGAGAAAAGGATGGTTATAAAGAGTTTAATTCAAAGATTAAAAAATAAATTTAATATTTCAGTTAGTGAAGTAGATGAACAAGATATACATCAAATACTAGTTATTGGGGTTTTGGGAATTTGTGGTTCTTCAGCTCAGGTTGATTCAACTATGGAAAATATATTATCTTTTATAGAGTCAAATACAGATGCAGAGATAATTAAAATTGAAAGTGAAGAGAGTAAATTTTGAAAAAGTTTTTTGATTATTCATTAAGAAAAAAGCTTAAAAAATATGAACATTTAATGAATTTTAATGATATTTATTTATCTTAAAAAATAGAAGGTAAATTTGTTATTTAATATATTGATATTTATATATCTAAGTAAAAAAATAGAAATTTTAAATTACATAATAGATTTAAATTGCATAAGATGGATAGATATTAATAATTATAAGGAATTAAATATGAAAATTATAAAAAAAATTCTAAGGCACCTTAACAGAGGAGACTACAATAATAATGCAAGTATATTTGTTAATTCAGGAAACTTTAGTAGTAAGACTAATTATTTTATATGGGTAGATCTTAAAAACTTTAAAACGAATATATTTAAAGGTTCATCTAATAAGTGGATTTTAACAAAGAGTTATATTTGCACTATTGGAAAACCATCCACACCTACTCCAAAAGGGACTTATACTATAGGGATTAAAGGATTATATTTTGGAGTAGAAAAAGGATATAAGTGCTGGTATTATACCCAATTTAGAGGAAATTATTTATTTCACTCAATAATTTATAATCTTAATGGATCTGTAAGAGATGGAAGACTTGGAAAGGCTTTATCCGATGGTTGTGTAAGGCTATCTAAAGAAAATGCTAAATGGATATATGACAATATTCCAGAGGAAACTAAGGTTCATATTAGTTAAAACGTTAGATTAGACACTTTTTGGGTTTATTTATTATAAGAAGATATAGGATATTGTTTATTTTAAAACAAATTGTTTGCCATTTTATTATCATCATATTACATTATAAAGAAAAACTGTGTTTTTGTTGTAATTTACTCGTCTTGTAATCTTTAATTCATAGGAGTAAGATGAGAAAAATAAGAAATAAAAATTTTATAATGAGGTGAATTTATATGAGATTAAGTAATAAAGTGGCTGTAATTACAGGAGCAGGAAGCGGTATGGGAGAGTCAACGGCACTTCTATTTGCAAGTGAAGGCGGAAAAGTTGTGGCAACTGACATAAACTTCGAAGGTGTACAAGCGGTAGTTAATAAAATTAAAGAATTAGGCGGAGACGCTATTGCTATAAAACATAATGTTGCATCTAGAGAAGATTGGGAAAAAGTTTATGAATTGACAATCAAAACATATGATAAACTTGATATTTTAGTAAATAATGCTGGAGTTTCATTGCCAAAAGGATTTATGGAGCAGACAGAAGAAGATTGGGCACGTACTTATGCCATAAATATCAATAGTATTATGATTGGAACCCAATTAGCTATTCCACTTATGGATAAAAATAATGGAGGTTCAATTGTAAACATTTCTTCTATTTCTGCTATTATTGGTATGGCTGGAGCAGGAGGTTATACCGCATCAAAAGGAGCTGTACGTTCAATTACAAAAGCAGCAGCAGTTGATTATGGTAAGAAAAATATTCGTGTAAACTCTATACATCCAGGTTATATTGTAACACCTATGAGTGCTGCAGCAATGGAAAATCAAGATTACAAAAATCGCTTCTTATCTCAAATTGCTTTACCTGAATTAGGAAAAGCAGAAGAAGTAGCATCAGCCGTATTATTCTTGGCGTCTGATGAGGCTAATCATATTACAGGTATTGAGTTACCAGTAGATGGTGGAGTAATAGCTAAATAAACTAGATAAATAAAGTTTTAGGGCAAATGTTTAATACAAGAAGTAGTATTACTTTATTTATTTGTACATTGTAAATAAATAAATAAATAAATAAATATAAAAACTCTGGGAATTATAAATTTCCAGAGTTTTTTATATATTTAATTTTAAAAGACATATTTCTAAAACATTAAATAAACAATGTAATAGCAAAATAATATTACTTATGTGGATTATTAATTAAAATATATATATAATAAAATTAAAAATATTCTTAATATAGGAGGAAATTATTATGGATATATTAAAAATGATAGAGAAAATTGTAGAAAATGAAGACGTAAAAAATCCATTTACAGATGAAGAAATTTCAAACAAATTAAATATATTAAGAGAAGTAGTTACAGAGTATAGAAAAAGTAATAACATTGAAAACTCAAGAAATAGAAGATTAGAGTATATTAAGAAGGATACATTAGAAATATTAAGTAAAGATAGAGAAATTTCAGATAGAGCTTTAGCAGAAGGCCTAAAAGCTAAGGGGTATAAAATAGAAAGATATGCAGCTTCAAATATAAAAAAAGAAGTACTAGCAATCTTGAATAATAATGAATTACAAAACAAAGAATATGAAGGAATAAAAGATAATTCTAATTCAAGTAAGTCTTTTGTTCAGAGAAATAAAGATAACGATTTAGATAATAACTTAATTAAAGAAGAAAGTAACCTTTTTAAAGAAGTAATTGGATACGGAGGAAGTCTTAAAGTTCAAGTTGAACAGGCAAAAGCTGCTGTAAGCTATCCACCGCATGGCTTACATGTATTAATACTAGGACCATCTGGTGTTGGTAAGAGCTATCTTGCTGATGCAATGTATAAGTTCGCAAAAAGCACCAGTAATTTTGGAGAAGATGCAAAATTTATAATTTTTAACTGTGCAGATTATGCAGATAATCCGCAACTTCTATTATCCCAATTATTTGGTAGTGTAAAAGGATCTTATACTGGAGCTACGGAAAATAAAAAAGGTATTGTTGAGGTTTGTGACGGAGGAATTTTATTTTTAGATGAAATTCATAGATTACCCTCAGAAGGACAAGAAATACTTTTTAGTATTTTGGATAAAGGAATTTTCAGGAGATTAGGTGAGAGTGAAACAATAAGAAAAAGTAATGTAATGATAATAGCAGCAACTACTGAAAATGTTGAAAGCTCACTTTTATTAACCTTTAGAAGAAGGATTCCTATGGTAATTGAAATACCACCAGTAAAAGATAGACCTTTTGAAGAAAAATTTGAACTTATAAATCAATGCTTCTTAGAAGAAAGTTACAGAATAAACAAAAATATTATTGTAGATAAAGAAAGTATTAAGCATTTAATGAAATATGAGTGTAAGGGAAATATCGGCCAACTTAAGAGTGATATTCAAGTAGGCTGTGCTATTAGCTTTTTAGAGCATAAGCTTAACAAGGTTAATAAATTATTTATAAAAGAAGAACATCTTCCAGATCATATAAAACAACAAAGTTTAGCAAGTAAAATAAAAGATGAAAGTATTGAAAAGTTTATTATCGAAGATATCTTTATATCTCATAAGGGAGGAAAATTACTCCTAGGTAATACTAATATAGAAAATAAGCCTAAAAATATTTATAAATTCATAGAAAATAGACAATCAGAACTAAAGTTTGTAGGATATAGCGATGAAGAGATATCAAAGATATTAAGTCAGCAAGTAGAACTTGAATTAATAAGGAATGCTAAAGCAATTAACCATACAGATATAAACAAAGAAGAATTAATGAATTTAGTTGGAGTTAAAAGTTTAGAAACTGTAAAACAGATGGTAAAGCTTGCAAAAAAAGAATTGGTTGGACTTCAATATGATATTCTCTATCCATTAGCTGTACATTTAAATTCTACATATGAAAGAATAATTAATAACAAAGAAATAATTAATCCAAAGCTAGATGTTATTAAAAGTAAGTATGCAACAGAATTTAATGTAGCAAAAAAAATGTGTGAAATAATTAAAATAAGATTAAACATTGATTTACCAGAGGATGAGATAGGCTTTATAACTATGTACTTAAAAAATTATATAAGAAGATTTGAAGGTGAAGAAGGTAAAGTATCTGTTATTGTAATGACTCATGGAAAAGTAGCATCTGCTATGGTTGAAGTTGCAAACAAATTTCTTGGGGTAGATCATGCAGTAGGTCTTGATATGGAATTTAGTGATTCACCAGATATAATGTTACAAAAAGCTATAAACTTAGTTAAGGAAATTGACAAAGGTAAAGGTTGTGTCATATTGGTGGATATGGGATCGTTAGTTACCTTTGGAGACATAATAACTTCAAAAACAGGAATTGAAACAAGGGTAATAGGGAGAGTAGATACTTTAATGGTGTTAGAAGCTGTTAGAAAATCTGCTCTTTCCGATTTATCTTTAGAGGAAATAATACAAGATTTAGAAAAGGAAGTTCAAGGTAATAATTCTAATCAATATGAAGAATATGATAATAACTTATCTAAAGTAATAATTACCCTATGTATAACAGGAAAGGGATCAGCCCTTAAAATTAAGGAATATGTAGAAAGTAAAATAAATTTGAAAGATAATGATATAGAATTAATATCCTTAGGATATATGGAAGAAGATATAAATGTAGCTTTAAGTAGAATATCAAAAAATAAAAAAATAGAAGCAATTGTGGGAACTATAAATCCAGAGTTTAGAAATGTACCTTTTATTTCTTTAGAGGAATTAATGAAAGGATTAGGAGTTAAAAAGTTAAATAACATTATAGCTAATAAAGAAGATAATAAATTATCAGAAATAATAAGTGAAGAAGTTGTATTTGTAGATGAAAGTTACAAATACAAAGATGAAGCATTAGATAAAATGACTAGAAAGTTAATAGATGGAGGATATGTTACAGAAGAATTCTTACTTAGTGTTTATAAAAGAGAAATGTTAGGTGATACTTACTTAAAGGGCGGAATAGCTATTCCTCATGGTGATTCTGAATTTGTTACAAAACCAACCATATTAATTACTAAACTAGACAAAAAGATAATTTGGAGTGGAAATTATGAAGTGGATTTAATTTTCCTTATTGCGTTAAGAGAAGATTCGAAAAATTATTTTGAGCAATTATATAAAATTATTATGGAAGAAGATGTTTTAAATAAGATAAAATCTAGCTTGACTAAGGAAGAAGTGCTAGAAATTATCTTATAAAAATTTAAATACAGAACTAGCCAAAGAAAGTTGGCACAACTATTGCTCTAATGAATGGTGTGAATAAAAAGTAAAAGAGGTGAAACAGATGAAGGACTTATCTAAAGTAACAGTTATACTAAGAGGATATAATTACCAAGAGACAAAAACTGTTATGGAAGCCTTGATTCAGTCAAATATTAGAGCAGTAGAAATAACATTAAATACAGAAGGAGCTCTAGAAATTATTGAAAAAATTTCAAAAGAGTATGGGGACAAGGTTGAAATTGGAGCAGGAACTATTAAAAATTTAGATGATGCTAAGAAAGCTATAAAAGCTGGAGCGAAATTTATTTTAACACCAATAGTAGTAGGAAAAGAAGTTATTGATGAATGTAAAAATAATGGTGTTAAATCAATAATTGGAGCTATGTCACCTACGGAAGTTTGGTGGTGCTATGAGAATGGAGCGGATATAGTTAAGATATTTCCAGCAAAAGCTTGTGGGTCTAGCTACATAAAAGATATTAAAGCTCCTCTTGGGAATATACCTATAATGGCAGTTGGTGGAGTTTCGAAAGCAAATGCTAAGGAATTTTTATCAAACGGTGCTGATTATTTAGGTATAGGCTCAGGATTGTTTAATAAAGAAGATGTTACAAATAATAATATTAGTGAATTGGTAAAATCATTAAAGGAACTAGAAGAGGAAATAAAATAGGAGGAAATAATATGAGTCATAGTACTTTAATTTATAGAGAATTAGATTTCACAAACAAAAATGAAGTTTTAAATTGTCTAGCAAATAAATTGTATGAAGAAGATTTCGTTAAAGATGGTTACAGACAAGCTATCTTAGAGAGGGAAGCTGAATATCCAACTGGATTACCAGCAGCAATTAAAATTGCTATACCTCATTGTGATCATACTTTAGTAAAGGATTCAGCAATTGCAATGGGAGTACTAAAAAATCCAGTAGATTTCCAAGCAATGGACGATCCAAGCGTTACTTTAGACGTACAAGTAGTAATAATGTTAGCATTAAATGAACCACATGGCCATATAGAGATGTTACAAAAAATTATTAAGTTAATTCAAAATGCAGAAGATTTAACAAATATAATAAAAGCAACATCTGATGAAGAAGTATTAGAAATTATAAAGAAATATTTAAATTAAAAAATATAAAAGATATAAAAGTGTAATCTTTAGGTAAAGGTTAACATGAAATTTAGGAGGAATTATTATGAAAAGAATTTTAGTAGCTTGTGGAAATGGTATCGCAACATCAACAGTTGTTGCAACAAAAATAAGAGAGATATGTGAAGAAAATGGAGTTAGGGTATCAGTTACTCAATGTAAATTGTTAGAAGTAGATAGTAAAGTAGATGATTTTGATATATTAGTAACAACAGGAAAATATGGCGGAGAGGGTGTGAAGATACCAGTAGTATCAGCAATGTCTTTATTAACAGGTATTGGAGAAGAGGAAACTTTAGAAGAAATATTAAACTATGCAAAATAATAATACTTTAAAATTAAGGGGGATTTAATATGGAACTTATTTACAACGTATTCCAAACATTCTTAAATGCAGGACCGACAGTACTTTTACCAATAATAATATTAGCAGTAGGAGTAGTTTTTGGAGTTAAGCCATCCAAAGCTTTTAGATCAGGACTAACAGTAGGTATTGGATTTGCAGGTATCAAACTTGTGATTAACCTTTTAGCAGGAAGTCTTGGACCAGCAGCTAAAGCAATGGTTGAAAGATGGGGATTTAGCTTAGATGTACTAGATGTAGGTTGGGGAACAATCGCAGCGGTAACTTGGGCATCACCTATTATACCAATTTTAATATTTGCAATCTTAGCAATTAATATAATAATGCTTATACTTAAGAAAACAAACACTCTAGACGTCGATATATGGAATTATCACCATATGGCTATAGTTGGAGTTATGACATATTTTGTAACTAGCAACATATTCCTTGGAGTTGGTGCAAGTATAGTAATGGCAATTGTAACATTTAAATTATCAGACTGGTCAGCACCAATGGTTGAAGATTATTTTGAATTACCAGGTGTTTCATTACCAACAGTTTCAGCACTATCTTCATTAATAATAGCAGTACCACTTAACTGGATATTAGATAAAATACCAGGAGTAAATAAAATACAATTCTCATTAAAAGATGCTAAAAAGTATTTGGGATTCTTTGGAGAACCAATAATGATGGGATTAATTCTAGGTGGAATTATAGGTATATTAGCAGGATATGACTTTACTAAAGCAGCTAACGTTGCTGTGAATATGTCAGCAGTTCTAGTTCTTATCCCTAAGATGACTTCATTATTTATGGAAGGATTAATGCCAATATCTGAAGGAGCAAAGAAATTTGCAAAGAAGAAATTCAAGGGAAGAGATTTATTCATTGGATTAGATGCAGCAGTTGTTTCAGGTAATCCAGATGTTATAACAACTTCATTAATAGTAATACCACTTACAATATTACTTGCAGTTATACTTCCAGGAAACAGAATGTTACCTTTCGCTGACTTAGCAGTTGTACCTTTTAGAGTTGCAATGGTAGTTGCATTAACTAGAGGTAACTTATTTAAAAATATTGTAATTGGGTTAGTTACTACTTCGGCTATATTACTAGCAGGAACAGTTACTGCACCAGTACTAACAGATTTAGCAGGAAGTGTTGGAATAGATTTAAGTTTAGCAGCAGGAGCATTAATAGCATCTTTTGCAGCAACAAGTTTAACACAAAGTTTCTTAGTATTTATGGCATTTACAGTAAGTCCAACAATATCTATACCAGTTTTACTAGTAGTATTTGGTATAGTATGGTACTACATGGAAGTTATTAAACCTAAACAAGATGCTAAGAAAAATCCAGAAGAAAATATTGCAGAGCAAAGGGCTTAATTAAAATATAGTAGGAGAAGGAGACTTTGTAATGAAAATAACAGGTGTTAAAGTATATACAGTAAAACCTAGATGGATATTTATAAAGATATCTACAGATGAAGGAATAGATGGCTGGGGTGAAATGATATCTGGAACAAAAACAGATACAGTAGTAGCTGGAGCTTATGAAATGGGAAAAAGAATAATAGGAAGAAACCCATTTGAAATAGAAAGAATTTGGCAAGAACTTCATAGATCCTTCTTTAGAGGAGGTCCAATAAACGGAACCATAATTTCAGGTATTGAAATTGCTTTATGGGATATAAAAGGTAAAGCATTAAACGTTCCAGTATATGAATTATTAGGTGGAGCGGCTAGAGATAGAATCATGGTTTATTCATGGATAGGTGGGGATAGACCTGATGATGTTGTAAGAGAAGCAATAGATAGACGCGATAGAGGATTTAAAGCTATAAAAATGAATGCAACAGAAGAGCTTCACTATATAGATTCCTTTGATAAGATTCAGGCTGTAGTTGATAGAGTTAAATCTATAAGAGATGCAGTAGGTTTTGATTTAAACATAGGAGTTGACTTCCATGGACGTGTTCATAAGGGAATGGCTAAGGTTTTAGCAAAAGAATTAGAACCTTATAAATTAATGTTTTTAGAAGAAGTTGTACTTCCTGAAAATGAAGAAGCTTTTAGAGAAATAGCAAATCATACAAGTACTCCACTTGCAACTGGAGAAAGATTATATAGCAGATGGGAGTTTAAGAATTTATTAAAAGAAGGAGCTATTGATATAATTCAACCTGATATAGCTTTATGTGGTGGAATATTAGAAACTAAAAAGATTGCAGCTATGGCTGAAGCTTTTGATGTAGCTGTTGCACCTCATGCTCCATATGGTCCTATAGCACTTGCAGCTACATTACAATTAGATGTTTGTACTCCAAATGTATTTATACAAGAACAAAGCTTAGGAATTCATTATAATAAAGGTTTTGACTTACTTGATTTTGTTAAGAATAAAGAAATATTCCAATATAAAGATGGATATTTAGAAATACCAAAAGGTCCTGGTTTAGGATTAGAAATAGATGAAGAACTAGTAGAAAAAGTTTCAGCAGAGGGATTATATTGGACAAATCCTAGTTGGAAGAATTATGATGGAACAATAGCAGAGTGGTAAAATAGAATTTTTAATAATCTGTAAGATAATAGATATCTTACAGATTATTTTAATTACAATACTTTAGGAGAGATAAAAGTGGATAAGTTAAAATATAGACTTGTTTGTGTAGATTTAGATGGAACCCTTTTAAAAGATGATAAAACAATAACTAAAGAAAATATAGAAATAATTAAAAAAGCTACCTCTAAAGGTGTGGTAGTTTGTGTAGCTACAGGAAGAATACTGAAGTTTGTAGATAGGGTAAAAGATTTATTAGAAATAGATACACCGGTAATTGCTTCAAATGGAGGAGTTTTATTCTATAAGGAAAATAAGATGAAAATAAATCCATTAAGTTATAATAATATTTTAAAAATAAAGAAAATTGCTAATAATTATAATGTGGAAATTTATTTAAATACAGAGGATTCAATAATTTCTGAAAAATTAATGCCTGATGACTATAGCTATAAAAAAGTAAATAAAGAGGTTTTAGATAAATATAAAGTAAATATAATAGAAAACTATTCTTTTGAAAAGCTATACAAAGAAGATAATAAACAAGCTGTTAAGGCTATATGCATAAATAAAGATAATTTAGAAGAAGTAAAAAGAGTTCGAAAGGCGTTAGAAGATACAGGAGAATTTGAAATATCTAGTGCAGAAGACCATTACTGTGAAATAAACCTAAAAGGAATATCTAAAGGAAAAGTAGTAGAAGATTTAGCAAAAGAATTAGGAATAAACATAGAAGAAGTGATGTGTATAGGCGATGGCGGAAATGATATAGAAATGTTAAAAAAAGCAGGAATAGCTGTTGCTATGGAGAATGGAATTCCAGAAGTTAAAGAAATAGCCCATTATATTACATCAAGTAATAATGAAAGTGGTGTTGGAAAAGCCATTAGAGAACTTATATTTAATGATTATAAAGATACTTAAAAATAGAAAAACCTTTAAATAATATAAAAATAAAAGAAAACCTAATTATAATAACTTTTAAAGCTATTATAATTAGGTTTTTTATTAAAAATAAAAAAATTATAATGTGATTATGTTACATAAAAAAATCTTCAAATCAGATAGAATAAAAATAACATTAAAAAAAGATAGTTAAAAATTTAATTATCTATTTGAAAAGGAGATCTGTAATGAGTAATAAAGTTATTATTGTTGGAGGCGTAGCTGGAGGAGCATCAACTGCAGCTAGACTTAGGAGACTTGATGAAACTTGTGAAATATTAATGATAGAAAAGGGAGAATATATTTCTTTTGCAAACTGTGGACTTCCTTATTACATTGGTGGAAAAATTGAAAATAGAGAAAGTTTAATAGTTCAAACTGTTGAGGAAATGTCTGATAAATTTAATATAGATATTAGAAACTTAAGTGAAGTTATTAAAATAGATAAAGAAAATAAAAAAGTTACAATTAAAAAAAGTACAGGAGAAGTTTATAAAGAAAACTATGATTATTTAGTTTTGTCTCCAGGCGCAAGTCCAATAAAACCTAATATTGAAGGTATAAAAGATTGTGATAATTTATTTACTTTAAGAAATATTCCTGATACAGATAAAATCAAAGCCTATACAGATAATGAAAGACCAAAGAAAGTTGTAGTAATAGGTGGGGGATTCATAGGGCTTGAAATGGCTGAGAACCTTCATGAAAGAGGAATTGAAGTAACTATAGTTGAAGCCTCAGAACAAGTTATGCAACCTTTAGATATTGAAATGGTAAGTACGGTTCATGAGCATTTAATAGATAAAGGTGTTAATTTAGTATTAAAAGATGGAGTTTCAGCTTTCAAAAACAAAGGAAGAAAGATTATTTTAAGTAGTGGTAGAGAAATAGATACAGATTTAATTATATTATCTATAGGAGTTAGACCAGAAACTTCAATTGCCAAGGAAGCAGGACTTTCACTAAATGAAAGAGGAGCAATAATAGTTAATAAGAAAATGCAAACTTCTGAAGAAAATATTTATGCTTTAGGAGATGCAATAGAAGTGGAAGACTTTATAAGTAAAAAAAAGGTGATGATTCCACTTGCATGGCCAGCTAACAGACAAGGTAGAATAGTTGCAAATAATATTTGTGGAAAAGCTGAAGAATATAAAGGTTCTTTAGGATCTTCAGTAGCTAAGGTTTTTGATTATACAGTAGCATCAACAGGAAATAATGAAAAGACATTAAAGAGACTTGGAGTAGATTACTCTGTTATGCATATTCATCCAAACTCTCATGCAAGCTATTATCCAGGTGCATTTCCAATTGCTTATAAATTAATTTTTGATAAGAAAACAGGAAAGATATACGGAGCTCAAGGGGTAGGTCTTGATGGAGTTGAAAAAAGAATTGATATGATAGCAACAGCTATAAAGGCTGGAATGACAGTCGAAGATTTACAAGATGTAGAACCTTGTTATGCACCACCTTACAATTCAGCTAAAGATCCAGTTAATATGTTTGGATATTATGCAAATAATTTGATTGAAGATGAAATAGATACAATTCAATGGAATGAAGTTGATAAAATAGATATAAATAATTCAGTTATATTAGATGTAAGAGAAGAATTTGAGTTAATGACAGGAATCATAGAAAATTCAATCCATATTCCTCTTGGTGAATTAAGAAATAGATTTAATGAATTAGATAAAACTAAAATAATATATACTTTATGTCAGGTAGGGCTTAGAGGGTATGTAGCTAGTAGAATTTTAAAACAAAAAGGATTTAAAACTATAAACATAGATGGAGGTATTAAAACTTACCTATCAGTTAAAAGCGCAGAAAAATCAATAACTTGGCAAGGGTTGCCATCAGGTAATAATACCTTAGAAGAAGTAGCAGTAATGGGAGTTGAAGAAGGTTTGGATATAAATAATTTTAATATTACAAAAAATTTAAATGCCTGTGGATTACAATGTCCAGGACCAATAAAAAGAGTATTCGAAGAAGTTAAGATAATGGAAGATGGACAAGTATTAAAGGTTACAGCAAGTGATCCTGGTTTTAGAAAGGATATTAAATCTTGGTGTGAAAAAACAGGGAATACTTTAATTAGTGCAGATTTTAATAAAGATAAAAATGTAGAAGCTATAATTAAAAAAGGTAGTAACGTAGTAGTTCAAAATACTAATGTAGTAAGCAAAGATGGAGCTACAATGGTAGTATTTAGTGGAGATTTAGATAAGGCTATTGCTTCATTTATAATTGCAACAGGAGCAGCTTCAATGGGAAAAGAAGTGACAATGTTCTTTACTTTCTGGGGATTAAGTATTCTTAAGAAGGAGGATAAACCAAAAGTTGAAAAGAATGTAATAGAAAAGATGTTTGGAACAATGCTACCAGGAACTGCAAACAAATTACCATTATCTCAAATGAATATGATGGGAATGGGACCTGCAATGATTAAAAAGATTATGAAAGATAAAAATGTAGATTCTATAGAAGTATTAATGAAAAATGCTATAGATATGGGAGTACATTTAGTTGCTTGTACTATGAGTATGGATTTAATGGGAGTTAAAAAAGAAGAGATGATTGATGGAGTAGAATTTGGTGGAGTTGCATCTTATTTAGGAGCAGCAGAAGATTCAGGATTAAATCTATTTATTTAATAAAATAGGTTATATATTTAAGAAATAAAAAGTGAAAAGTAATAAAGTTTTGATATAATAATAATGAAATATTACTCTTTCATTATTTTTACAAATTGAATTTAGTATAAAAGTCATTGTTATAAAGCAATGGCTTTTATTATTTATAAGGAGATATGTAGATAATAAATATAATTTTAAAAATATAAAAAGTGGTAAATTAGTATTCACATTTTAATAAAAGTATAATATAATTAAGTAGTAAAATATAATTGATTACTAAAATTAATGAGATTTATTAATAGTAGAAAGTGGAGGAATAAAAATGAATTATTTAGATTTATACTTGCAAAGAAATAATTATAAAAGATATGATGTTTATAAAAAAACAGGAGTTAGTCAACAATTACTTTCAACACATACAAATAAAGAAGTTGAAAAATATTCAAGTAAAGTATTGATTGCATTAGCTGAAACATTAAATAAAACCCCTGGCACTGTATTAGATGAACTTATTGCTTTAGAAAAGGAAAATCCAGCCTTTGAGGCTTTTAATCCTGCAGAGTTATTAATAGGATTAAAATATAAATATGACATTATAATTATTAGAGGAGTATATTGTAAAGAAATATACAAATTGATGAAAGGTAATCTTTCAGAAACAGAAAGTATGGGCTTTGAATTAGGAAGCCATGGGGTAGCAACTATTTTTGCTTATGCAATTACAGCAACTAGAGAACTTTTTACTAATTCAGATAAAATAGAGAATGATATAAATAGAAAGTTAATATTATATAAATTAGAAGAGGTATCTGAGGATAAAGTAACTCTAAAGTTAAAACAACTTGATTACTAAGTGTAGTCCTGTCGCAGACAGCTCTTTAATGTAAAAATTAAAATTGTGAGATAGCCTCTTTTCATTAAGATAAGGATTGGTAATTTGTAACTATAGTAAAATAATAAGTAATTAAAGAAAAGTCAATGAATTAAAATATTGACTCCCCACATTCAAATAGAAAGAGAGGAGTCAATATTATATCAATTGGCTAATATTTATATATTATTTGTTTATTTCAGCATACATTTCTTTTTCAATATTTATGAATACTTCAGCAATAACTCCATAAGCTTGTCCCCAAGCATCTATTATTTCATCAGTAGCAACAGCACCTAAAACTTCTTTAATTGCTATTAATAAGTTTTCACCAACAATTGGATAATGTTCAGGCTTTATATTAAGCCTACAATGTATTTCTCCAATTCTCTTAGCAACGGGAATAATAGCTTCTAAGTTATCTATATTTTGTGCAGCGGCCAAAATAGTTAAAGCCAAAGCCTTTGGTTGTTCTCCAGAATCTTGTTTATCCATATTAAAAAAGGATTTTACCTCTGGATTTCTTTCAAACATTGTTTTATAAAATACACTTGTAATTTCAAGTCCTTGTGCTCTAATCGCTGGTACTGTACTTTTTACTATATCTATTGTTTTTTTATCTAACATTCTAATCTCTCCTTAATGGTATAGTTTATTTAAATAATTTATAAATAGATAATAACATAATAATTTAAAAGGTGCAAATAAAAAGCACCTTTTAAAAATATGATTTTTTTGGTAAGATATAAATAAATATAAATAAGAAAGAAGAGGTTAAGATGCAATTATCTAAATTCACAGATTATGCTTTTAGGGCTTTAATGTATTTAGGAAGAAACAGCAAAGAAAATTTAACTATAGACAGGTTATCAGAAGATTTAGATATTCCACTTCATCACTTAAAGAAGATTATTAATAAATTAGCTAAAACAGAATACTTAACTTCAATTAAAGGACGAAATGGGGGAGTTAAACTAGGGCTTACTCCAGATAAGATAAATCTAGGGGAAGTACTTAAGTTAACAGAAGAAAATTTAAATTTAGTAGAATGTATGAATAACAAAAGCACATGCCCTCTAATTTATGATTGTAAATTAAAAGGAGCAATTTCAAGTTCCTTAAAATCTTTTATAAAAGAAATGTCAAAGTACACATTAGAAGATATTTTATAGGGGGAAATAAAAATGACATTTAGAAAATCAACAGAAAAAGACTTGGAAAATATAATGAATATTATAAATGGAGCTAAAGAATTTTTAAAAGGAAATAATATTGAACAGTGGCAAAATGGTTACCCAAATGAAGAAGTTATTCTAGGAGATATAGAAAATGGATATAGTTATGTTTTAGAGGATAAGGAATCTATATTAGGGACTGCAGCAATATCCTTTGATGTAGAAGAAACTTATGATGAAATATATGATGGAGAGTGGATTTCTTTAGGGAAATATGGGGTAATACATAGAATTGCAGTTGATAGAAATCTTAAGATTAAGGGTATTGGTACAGAAATAATTAAAAGATGTGAGGAAATATGCTTAGATAAAGGAATAAGAAATATAAAAATTGATACTCATGAAGATAATATAGCTATGCAAAAGTTGCTTAAAAAAAATAAGTTTATATACTGTGGAGTTATATATTTAGAAGGTAACATAAAAAGAATAGCCTTAGAAAAGGTAATATAAGAGAAGGTTAGAGGAGAAAAGTGGAAAGAATATTTTTTTATAATAGCCCAATAGGAGAAGTTGGGATAGTAGAAAATGGATATGGGATCACAGATATTTATACTGAAAAGGAAATAGAAGATAAAGAAAAGTTAATTAAAGCTAAGAATTATACTTTAGAAGAAACTTCATTGATTTCAAAAGCACATAATGAACTAGATGAGTATTTTAAAGGGGAAAGAAAGGAATTTACAATTTCTTTATCATTAGAAGGTACAGAATTTCAAAAAAAAGTATGGGAGGAGCTTATTAAGATACCCTATGGAGAAACTAGAAGTTATAAAGATATAGCTATAAAAATAGGAAAACCAACTGCTGCAAGAGCTGTTGGTATGGCTAATAATAAAAATAAAATGTTAATAATTATACCTTGCCATAGAGTTATAGGACAAAATGGGGAACTAGTAGGGTATGGAGGCGGATTGGAGCTAAAAAAGTATCTTTTAGATTTAGAAAAAAAGAATTATAATAAATAAAGGTTGAATGTAAAACTAACTTCAAATGTAGAAGAAATGGAAAAAATATGGTAGAATTAATTTAAGTTTTATTCGCAAGAGTAATAAAGTAATAAATAGGGGGTATCCTTAGTTGTATGCTAAGGAAATGTATGAAAGATAAGATTAGAATTGGTGTAGTAGGTTATGGTAACTTAGGAAAGGGTATTGAATTTTCAGTTAATCAAAATGATGATTTTGAATTAGTTGGAATATTTACTAGAAGAGATACAAAGGTAATTAAGGCAAAGAATAAAGTTTTGCCAATATCTGAAGTTAAAAATTATAAGGATAAGATAGACGTTATAATTGTATGTGGAGGTTCAGCAAAAGATTTACCAATTCAAACACCTAATTTAATAGAAGATTTTAATGTTGTAGACAGTTTTGATACTCATGCCAACATACCAGAACATTTTGAAAAGGTAAATGAAGTAGCAAGAAAATCAGGAAAGCTAGGATTAATTTCTGTAGGATGGGATCCAGGTTTATTTTCTTTAAATAGGGTATTAGGAGAAGCTGTTTTGCCAATAGGACAAGAACATACCTTTTGGGGAAAAGGTGTAAGTCAAGGTCATTCAGATGCTATTAAAAGAGTAGTAGGAGTGAAATTCGGAATTCAATATACAAATCCTATAGAGAATGCTATAGAAAAGGTTCGGAGTGGAGAAGTTAAATACTTAGATACAAGGGAAAAACATACAAGACATTGTTATATAGTTCCAGAAAAAGGAGCAGATTTAGAAAATATAGAATATAAAATAAAAAATATGAAAAACTATTTTTTAGATTATGATACAACAATAGATTTTATAACAGAAGAAGAGTTTGAATCTAATCATAAGGGAATGCCTCATGGTGGATTTGTAATTAGGACAGGAATTACTGGAGAAGATACAAATCAAAAAATTGAGTTCAATTTAAAACTTGATAGTAATCCTGAATTTACTTCTAATATTTTAATAGCTTATGCTAGAGCTGTATATAGGTTATCTAATGAAGGGAAAACTGGTGCTATATCTATATTAGATGTACCTATTAGTTATATATCGAGGAAAACAGGAGAAGAACTTAGAAGAGAATATTTATAATTTAAAGCTATTCTTAATTTCACTTCATAATAAATTAAGAATAGCTTTATTAATTTAAAAACATAGGTTATTTTATTACTTACATAAGTATCCAAGTAATAAAAGTACTTAAATCTCATCAATTAGCGATTTTAATATGTTAGATATAAAATATTGATTGCAACATAAAGATATAAATAATATTATATATTTATGTTTAGTCAAATAAGATAATATAGTAAAATATATTTAGAATTTAAAGAAAAAAGAAATAGGAGTGTAAAAATGAAGAAAGAAGTAATTAAATTTATAGAAGATAATAAACTAATAGCAATTTGTAGAGGAATTTATGGAGATAAATTAGTTGAATTAGTTAATACATTGTATGAAGGTGGAATTAAGTTAGTTGAAGTAACTTTTGATCAAAATGATGAAAACTGCATTAAAAATACATCTGAAGCAATAGAATTATTAGCTTCAAAATTTCAAGGAAAAGTTAAAATTGGGGCAGGAACAGTAATAACAGAGGAACAAGTAA
Source organism: Clostridium sp. (assembly GCA_029257045.1). Classification (GTDB taxonomy): domain Bacteria; phylum Bacillota; class Clostridia; order Clostridiales; family Clostridiaceae; genus Clostridium. Next base: position 55,396 of record JARIDB010000004.1, on the reverse strand, counting down.
TTGCAGCGAAGAATTCAGGCGCAGAATATATATTATCACCAAATGTTGATTTAGAAATTATTAAAATGGCAAATAAAAGAGGATTAGTAACAATTCCAGGAGCTATGACTCCAACAGAAATAATATCAGCACATAAATCAGGAGCAGATTTTGTGAAGTTATTTCCAGCGGGGACATTAGGACTTAGCTATGCTAAAGATCTATTAGGACCTATAAATAATGTTAAGTTTATAGCAACAGCAGGTATAACACCTGAAAATTTATATGATTTCTTAAAATTAGGTTTTGCAGGAGCTGGAATAAGCAACTATTTGACAAATAAAAAGTTAATTAATGAAGGTAAATTTGAGATATTAAAAGAACATGCAAAGGAACTGGTTAAAATAGCAAATCAAATAGATTAATTTCTGAAAAGCTATTTAAATGTTTACAAAAATCTGTTGACAGTTGGAACTTAGAATGATAATCTAAAACAAATGGTTTTCAAAACTAGATATATTAGATTAAAATGCGAAATGAGGAAAATAGTATGATTAAAATTGTATCAGACTCATCAACACTGTATTCTATAAAAGAAGGACAAGCAAATAAAGTAGATATTGCACCACTTTCCGTTACTATAAAAGGAAATACTTATACAGAATTTGAAGATATAGACACTAAGGAGTTTATAGATATTATAAACGAAGGAAACGTTCCAAAATCTTCGCAACCATCAATTGGGAAGGTAATTGAAATTTACACAAAAGATAAAGATGCTGAGATAATTAATATTTCTATGGCAGATGGACTTTCAGGAACTTATAATTCAGCTTGTATTGCAAAAGGAATGGATGAAAATCCGGATAGGATAGAAGTTATAAATTCTAAGACACTTTGTGGACCACATAGATATCTAGTAGATTTGGCTGTAAAACTTGTAGAAAAAGGTTACATAAAAGACAAAATAGTTCAAGAAATTAATGAGTTAAAGGAAACTTCAACATCATTTTTAATACCAAATGATTTTGACTTTTTAGTTAGAGGGGGAAGACTTTCACCTTTAGTTGGAAAAATTGGAAGTGCTATAAAATTAGTACCTGTATTAAAGATATCTAAAGATGGTAAAACATTAGATAAATACGCTACTAAAAGATCCTTTAAAAAAGCAATACAAAAAATATGTGATTATTTCACAGAAAATAATATAGATAAAAGTTATAATGTTTATATTGCTCACGCATTAAGTGAAGAACTAGCAGAAGAAGCTAAAAGAATAATAAAAGAAAAAATAGAAAATTTGGAGATAATTACTAAAATTTTAAGTCCAGCCTTTGTGACTCAAGGTGGTCCAGGCTGTATAGCTATACAAATAATTAAAAAACATAGCTTATGTATATAATCTTAGTTAGGAGGAAATATGGAGAAAATAAGTAGTGATGAAATATCAAATTTTCATTGCCCACGGTTTAATGAATTACCAACGGTTCCTTTATATAAAGAACAAGTAATTATTTATATTGAAGAAATATTAAGATCTATAAGCTTTGCTTACAATCAAAAAATATTAACTCCTACTATGATAAATAATTATGTTAAACAAAAGGTCGTATATCCTCCGAAAGATAAAAAGTATGATAATAAGCATATAGCATATTTAATAGTTGTCTGTGTTTTAAAACAAATATTAACTATACAAGAAATATGTCAATTAATTAATAAGCAAATAGAAATATGTGAAATAGAGGAAGCTTATAATTTGTTTTGTTCAGAATTAGAAACTGCTATGGTTTCAGTTTTTAAAACTAGAGATTTTTCAAAGGTAAATTCTAATAAAAAAACAAGTTTGGAAACAGAAGTACTTAGATCAGCAGTTATGTCTTTTGCCCACAAAATAGGAATACAATTTTATTTGCAGAAAATATAATAAATTAAAATAAAGGCTTATATCATAATTAGATATAAGCCTTGTTTAATTATAATTAAAAAAGAAACAACTATAAAATTAAAAGAAAAGTGAAAATAGTATGTAATAAAAAGTAAGTTAATTGATTAAAATGGAAGTTAAATACTAAATATGGTAAAACTAAGTATTATACAAAAAACTTGAAAAAGATAGAGAAATTAATTAAATTAAAGTTAAACTTCATAAATTACTAAAATTAGTTTTTACTTATTTGAAATATACTAGTAATATAACCATAGAATTAGTATAAGAAAATGAGGTTAAAATTATAATAACAAGGAGTGTAATTTGTGGAGTTAAACAATATTAATCTAAGTAGAGAAGTTTATAGGGCAGATGCTGAGAAAATATGTGATTGGCTTTGTGATGAGGAAATAGTAAGTAACTTAAATGAAGATGAAAAAGCTAGAGAAAATTTAATTAGCGTTATAAATAGAATTAATATGCCTATATTAACACATCTTTTCAATAATAATTGTAGATTTTTCACTATAAAAAATCATTATGGCACTATAGGTTTTTTAAGACTTATACCTAAAAAAGAAATTACAGAAATAGTTATAGCGGTTGGGAAAAAAGAATTATGGGGTTATGGAATTGGTCATAAATCAGTATTTGAAGCATTAAAGTTTGCTTTTTTTGAAATGAGAAGTGAAGTAGTAGTAGCTAAAATAAAAAAAGAAAATAGAAGATCACAAAATCTTTTTATGGGATTAGGTTTTAGGAAATATAAAGAACTTAATAAAGAAATAGAATATAGAATAGATTTTAATAGTTTCATTATGAAATGTACAGTTTAGAATATATATTAAAAAAGAAAAAAACAACTTAATCATTAAGTTGTTTTTTCTTCTTTTATTTTTCTAACCTCATTGATTAAATAATTTAAATTATCGTTTGATTTTCTTAAACTTCTTTGAAGTTCTTCATTATTTAATTCTTGATTTTCAATTTGTTCCTTTAGTTTTTTAGGTATTACAAAGCTTAAGTTATAAAGCCCAGAAATTAAAAGTAATACTAAAATAATAATAAAAACAATAACTAAAAATTGCATTATTAAAATCCTCCTTTAAAATAAGTTTTTGGGCTACTTATCCAATGAATCTATTTTATTTTCTATATTAGTAAGTCTTAAATTTAATTCTTTCATCATAAGTGATTGTTTTTCAGCTTGACTATTTAATTTTTTAGGGATACCATATACTATATTGAAAATTATAGTAAAAAGTAAAACAAGAATAATAAGAATTTCCATTATACACCTCTCTATTTAGCAGATATGGTAAGTTATAGTAATATTATAATATAAAAAGTAATATTACTCAAATCAAGGGTGAAATAAATTCTACAATATATCTTAATAAACTATTATTAAAATAATTGAATAGCTTGTTTAATAAATGAAATAATAAGAAAAGAGATAACTTTATTTCATTTTTTAGTATATAAAGAAATGGAAGATAAAGGAAAAGGAGGATGTAGAAGCAATGAAATTAATATTTAAATATTTAAAGAACTATAAAGGTCTTCTTGTATTGAATCTTATATCTATATGTGGCTTTGCCTTAGTTGAACTAGGAATTCCAACAGTAATGTCGAAGGTTATAGACAAGGGAATAATAAATAGTGATGAAAATTACATAAAAAGAATGGGGCTAGTTATTGTATTAATATCTTTAATAGGGGTAACAGGTACAATAATATCAGGGTTTTGTTCTGCAAAAGTTTCAACAGGTTTAACAAGGGATGTTAGAAATGACATATTTAAGAAGGTTCAAAAATACTCTCACACAGAGTATAACAAATTTGGAGTTTCTTCAATGATAACAAGAACCACTAATGATGCCTTTGTGTTACTTCAATTTACTAATACATTACTTAGGATGGCTTTATTAACACCAATAATGTTTATAGTAAGTTTTGTTATGATTTTAAAAACAAATGTAAAACTATCTTTAGTTTTAGTAGTATCAATTCCTATAATTGTGGTAGGAGTTTTAGTGATAGCTAAAATATCTCAACCCTTATCTGAAAGACAACAAAAAAACTTGGATAAACTAAATAGAATATCAAGAGAAAACCTTACAGGAATAAGAGTTATAAGGGCATTTGGGAACGATAATTATGAAGGGGAAAGATTTGCAGGAACTAATAATGAATATGCAAATGTCTCTAAAAAATTAAATAAGCTTATGTCTATATCTCAGCCAGCTTTTTTCTTTTTACTTAATATAGGTATAATAATTATATTTTTGATTTCTAGTAAAATGATTAATTTAGGAGAATTACAGGTTGGACAATTGGTTGCATTTATAGAATATTTATTCCATGCAATGTTTTCAATTATGCTATTTTCGTTAGTATTTATTATGTATCCAAGAGCGCAAGTATCGGCTAATAGAATAGATGAATTATTAAAGGAAGAACCAACAATTAAAAATCCTGAAAATGGAGTAAAGGAAACGGAAGTCAGGGGAAAAATTGAATTTGAGAATGTTACTTTTGCTTATCCTAATGGAGAAGAATCAGTACTTAAAAATATTTCTTTTATAGCAAATAAAGGAGAAACAATTGCATTTATCGGAAGTACTGGAAGTGGTAAAAGTAGCTTAATAAACTTAATTCCAAGATTTTACGATGTTACAAAAGGAAGTATTAGAGTTAATGGAGTAGATGTAAGAGATTATGACTTACATGCTTTACGTAAAAAAATTGGTTTTATTCCACAAAAATCTGTTTTATTTACAGGTAGTATAGCAAATAATATTAGATTTGGTAAGAAAAATGCTGATACTGGAGAAGTAGAATATTCAGCTAAAATAGCAGAAGCTTATGATTTTATTTCTAAAAAGCCTAAACAGTTTAATGAATTGATAAGTGAAGGAGCTTCAAATGTTTCAGGAGGACAAAAACAAAGGCTTTCAATAGCAAGAGCTTTAGTTAGAAAACCAGAAATATATGTTTTTGATGATAGTTTCTCTGCTTTAGATTTTAAAACTGATGCTAAATTAAGAAAAAGATTAAAACAGGAAACAAAAGAATCTGTTGTTTTAATAGTGGCCCAAAGGATAGAATCTATTATGGATGCAGATAAAATAATTGTTATAAATGAGGGAAGAGTAGTTGGAATGGGAAAACATAAGGAACTTTTGAAAACTTGTGAAATTTACCATGAAATAGCTTCATCACAACTTTCAGAGGAGGAATTAGCAAAATGAAAAAATTTAAATCGATAGTTAAAGTTATAGCTCCTTTTGTAAGTAAATATAAATTCTCCTTTATTGGATCCATAATATTTGTTGTATCAGCATCAATATTTGCAGCTTTAGCACCAAGAACAGAAGGATTAATAATAACTCAATTAATAAATGATTTTGAAAAAATAATTAAAGGGGTAGAAGGCGCTACTGTAAACTTTAGTTATATAAATAATATATTATTTATATTATTCTTTATTTATATTGTAAATGCTTTATCAACTTTTATAGCAAACATTTTATTAACTAATGGAATTCAAAATACCATGAGGGACTTAAGAAATTCAGTTCAAAGGAAAATAAGTAAACTTCCGGTAAGATATTTTGATGGCAATAGTTATGGCGATGTTTTAAGCCGTATTACAAATGATGTAGATACAATTTCTAATGCACTACAGCAAAGCTTAGTTCAGATAATTAATGCTTTCTTAGCTATTTCTCTTGCTTTAGCTATGATGTATTCAATTAACTTTAAGCTTGCAATGATTGCAACTTTAATAATTCCAATAAGCCTTCTTATAACTAAATTTATTGTTAGTAAATCACAAAATTTATTTAAAGATCAACAAAAGGCTTTAGGTAAATTAAGTGGAAGTGTACAAGAAATGTACACAGGTTTTAATGAAATAAAGCTTTATGGAAAAGAAGATGATGTTATAAAGGAATTTATGAAAAATAATAATGAGCTTAATAATGCAGGTTTTAAAGCTCAATTTATATCAAGTATAATGTCACCTTTAGTTGGGTTAGTAACTTATTTAGGAATAGCAGTAATAGGTATTACAGGTGCTATATCAGTTATTAGAGGAAGTCTTAGCGTAGGTAACCTTCAAGCCTTTATAAGATATATATGGCAAATAAATCAACCTTTATCACAAGTAACTCAACTATCTGGAGCAATACAAGCAGCATTTGCTTCATTTGATAGGGTTTCAGAATTTTTAAGTGAAGAAGAAGAAATAAAAGATATTGAAAAACCAATTAAGATTAATGATCCAAAAGGAAATGTTTCTTTTAGAAATGTAAGGTTTGGATATAATGATGATAAAGTTCTTATACAAAATTTAAATCTTGAAGTTAAAAGTGGCCAAATGGTAGCTATAGTCGGACCAACAGGAGCAGGTAAAACAACTCTTATTAATTTACTTATGAGATTCTATGATGTATTAGATGGTTCAATTAGTGTAGATGGAGTAGATATTAGAGATATGAGGCGTGAAGATTTACGTTCAATATTTGGTATGGTTCTTCAAGATACATGGTTATTTAATGGTAATATATATGATAATTTAGAATATGGAAGATTTGGAGCAACAAAGAATGAAATTGTTGATGCAGCGAAGGTAGCAAATGTTCACCACTTTATAAAAACTCTGCCTGACGGGTATAGAATGGAACTTAATGAGGAAGCTTCAAATATATCTCAAGGAGAAAAGCAATTACTTACAATTGCAAGAGCTATTCTTAAAGATCCAGCTATTTTAATTTTGGATGAAGCAACAAGTTCTATAGATACAAGACTTGAAATATTAATACAAAAGGCTATGAGGAATATTATGAAAGGGAGAACAAGCTTCGTAATAGCTCATAGGTTATCAACAATAAAAAATGCAGATTTAATTTTGGTAATGAATGAAGGTAATATAATAGAACAAGGAACTCATGAAGAACTTATGGCTCAAGGTGGATTCTATGAAGGATTATATAATAGCCAATTTGCCGAAAAAGAGATAGAAGATTAAGGTATGTTTTATTAAAGGAAATAATTCAGCAAAGCTGAATTAAGGGAGTCATAAACTAAGGATAAGTCTTTAGTTTATGGCTTTTTTATTTATAAAAGCTTTAATTTGATAATAGGTATATGATTTATGATTTCTATTGAATTATATAGTCTGATATTTTAGGTTGAAAATAATTTTTATGTGTAAATGCAAGGGGGTTTTGGGGCTAAATAACTTTTTTATAAAATTTGTACACCTTTTGATATTATAATTGTCTTATTTATATAGGTAACTTTTGGGATGGTTATGTATAAGGATTTGATAATTAGATTATATAAAAGTCAATATAGAAACATTGTCTTATATTTAATGAAAATAGGAGCTAGCCTTGAAGAAGCTAAAAGAAGTTATTTCTCAATAGAATTTGAGAAATAACTTCTTTTTTAGAACTTATTTTTTATATTTGCAGATTTTAAGATCTGCTAAAACCCACTTAAATTGCGAACTGCTAACTGTGAATTATTAATTGGCTTTGATCCAATCAACAACTCCAGGAGTTAATGATGCAACATCATCTTTAGCCACTTTAGTTACAAATAAAAGATCTCCAGGAATTAAAACAGATTCTATTTTATTTGCTATTTCTTCAGCACTAAACTCACTTTTAACTAAATAGCTATCAGGCATAAAATTAGCCCATGAGCCTAAAGTTTTAATAATTGCAACTATATCGTAATCATCTCTAGTATTTGAGTGATCATGTCCACATCCACAGTCATCTCCATGTTCATGGTTAGAATCATCATGTTTATGTTCGTGATTTCCACATCCGCAACCTTCATTATGGTCATGGTTGTGGTCTTCACCACATTGGCAATTATGTTCGTGTTCTTCATGGTCATGGTTATGTTCTTCATTTAAATAAAATAATATTGTATATGCGTTCATATGTTTACCTACCTTTAAGTATATTTATTTGTTAATAATAATATAACACAAATATCATTATAATATTACAAATTTTAATTAAGCTTAGATATATATCTATTACAAGTTATATCTAAGCTTATATTTGCATGTATTAAATAAAATAAAAAGTTTGTTTTTTATATAGTTAAATTATTAGTTTATATAGTTGATTAAAGACATTATTTCAATAAAAAATATAAAAAGTTAGTGGAATGAATAATATCTTTCTCTAATTTCTTTTGTAAAACCATAATCAATAATAACAGGCCTTCCATTAATTATTCCCCAGTTATTTATTGTACGTAAATCATTCAATAATAAATTATATTTATAATAAATATCTTGAAATTCTTTTAGGCGAAGGACTTCTGCAATATTTCTAACCTTGAAATAATCAGATACATATGAAAAATTATTTATTTTATCTGCCTTTTGCATTACTAATGCATAAAAATCATCGGAAGCTTGTATAACATTTGCAAATAAATTAGAGGTATCTGTTGAGGAAATTTTATATTCCATCTTATTTTGAGCAAATCCAGCATTATTTTTGGCTACCTTTACTACATATCCATTTCCTAAATCAAATACTTTTCGTGATGAACCTGAACCTATATATCTATATATTCCTAGTTTCATATTAAGCATAATTTACAACTCATTTCAATCATTTGTTTTTATACTAATTCAAAGATAAATATCTAAGAAATATTGTACACATTATCTTATTCGGTACTGAGTTAATTAGTTCATATTTCAAATATCTTTTCCAGCTTTAAGTTCTGTATAAATATAGCAAGATATCTAAATTTTGAAATGAACTTATAATTAAAAACTATTTACTAATAAGATTATAAGTAGGATAATTAGTATATCGAGTATTATGTGAATCAAACAATATAGGATTGTAGAAAAGAGGGAATATATATGAATAAATTAGAAGAAATATTAAAATACAATAAAGAGTTTGTAGAAAACAAGGAATATAAAAGATATGAAACTTCAAATATGCCAGATAAGAAAATACTTGTTTTATCTTGTATGGATACTAGGCTTACAGATTTATTACCTAAAGCATTAAATATAAAAAATGGTGATGCAAAGATTGTAAAAAATGCAGGAGCTATAATTAGTAGTCCTTTTGGAAGTATAATGAGAAGTATTATTGTTGCAATATATGAATTTAATGTAGATGAAATTTTTGTGATTGGTCATCATAAATGTGGAATGTGCAACCTAGATACTGATGAATTATTGGAAAAGATTATTAATAGGGGTATTAAAAAGGAAATACTAGATACTCTTTATAATGGTGGGATTAATGTAGAAAAATGGTTACATGGATTTGATTCTGTAGAAGAATCTATAAAAGATAGCGTTAATTTAATAAAAAAACATCCTTTAATTCCAGAAGGGATAGCAGTTCATGGTATTGCTATAGATCCAAAAACAGGTAAGCTTGATGTAGTGATTAATGGATACAATTAATAATCCCCCAAAAGCTAAATCTTATATAGAATTAGCTTTTTCTTTTATACATGAATATATCATTAATAAATATGGTAATCTATATATAGATAGATATAAATTGAAAGGAGATTAACAATGGATAATTCAATGTTTTGTTATCAATGTGAACAAACTGCAGGGGGAAAAGGATGCACTAAAATGGGGGTTTGTGGTAAGACTCCAGAAGTAGCAAATTTGCAAGACTTATTAATATATCAGTTAAAAGGAATTGCTTGTTATGCTAAGCCATTAATAGACAAGGGAACACTTATGGATAAAGACATAGTTAAATTTATAGAAAATGGATTATTTACAACTTTAACTAATGTAAACTTTGATGTTGCGGTTCATATAAAACTTCTTAAAGAGTCTCAAAAGATAAAGGAATCTCTTAGAAGTAAGGCACCTAAAGGTCAATATCCGGATCAAGCAACCTATAATTTAAGTTCAACTAAAGAAGAAATGCTTAAGGATTCAGTTAAGGCTGGAATTATGTATGATCAGGGATTAGATGCAGATATAAGATCTTTAAGATCAACAATCCTATACGGACTTAAAGGAATGGCGGCTTATGGACATCAAGCTAGATTTATAAATTTTTACAATGATCAAGTAGATCAATTTTATTTTTTAGCACTAGAGGCTACAACTAATGATAAAATAGAATTAGAAGAATTAATAAGATGGACTATGAGAGTAGGAGATATGTCAGTTCAAGTAATGAAAACACTAGATGATGCTAATACAACTAAATATAAAAATCCTACACCTCACAAGGTAAACGTAAACACTAAGAAGGGGCCATTTATAATAATTTCAGGTCATGATTTAAGGGATTTAGAAATGTTGTTAGAACAAACAGAAGGGAAGGGTATAAACATATATACTCATGGAGAAATGTTACCTGCAAATGGTTATAGTGGCTTAAGAAAATTTAGTCATCTAGCAGGTAATTATGGTTCAGCATGGCAAAATCAACAAAAAGAATTTGATAATATTCCAGGTTGTATTATTATGACAACAAACTGTTTAATGAGACCTAGAGAAAGCTACAAAGATAGAATATATAGTACAAATGTTGTAGGTTGGGATGGAATAAAACATATATGTGCAGATGAAAATGGATATAAAGATTTCTCTGAAGTAATAAACAAGTCTCTTGAACTAGGTGGCTTCGAAGAAGATGAAGAAGTAAAGGAAATATTAGTTGGATTTGGACATAAAGCAACTTTAAGCAATGCTGAAAAAATTGTATCAGCAGTTAAGGAAGGAAAATTAAAACACTTCTTTGTAATTGGTGGTTGCGATGGAGCAAGACCAGGAAGAAATTACTACACAAAATTTGCTGAGCAAGTTCCAAAAGACAGTATAATATTAACTTTAGCTTGTGGAAAATATAGATTTAATAAATTAGAATTTGGCGAAGTTGAAGGTCTACCTAGACTATTAGACTTAGGGCAATGTAATGATGTTTATTCAGCTGTAAGAATAGCAACATCACTAGCAGATGCTTTTGATACAGATATAAACTCATTACCATTATCAATAATATTATCTTGGTATGAGCAAAAAGCTGTGGCTGACTTATTAGCATTACTATCTCTTGGAGTAAATGGAATGTTCTTAGGGCCATCACTACCAGCCTTTATATCTCCAAATGTATTACAATATTTAGTAGAGACATTTGATTTGACACCTATTAGCACTCCAGAAGAGGATCTAAAGACTTGTCTTAAACAAAGTGTATAGATAAATATAGATTATATAATAGTAGGTAAATAAGAATAAAAGATACGGTATGAATAATATTGTATCTTTTATTATATAAAATTTTATAATTTGATTTAAATCACATTTTTACTTTTTTATAAGATATATAATTTATTCATAAAGTAAAATATAAAATTAAAAGAGTATTTGGAGGGATTTATATGAAAAATAATATAAATAGAAGTTTAAGCCTAGGAGAATGTGTTGTTATTTACCCAGCTATTGTAGAAAGATTTAATGATATGGAATTAGATTATTGTTGTGGTGGAAGCGAGAAATTAGAAAGTGCATTAAATAAGAAACAAATTGATATAGATAAATTTATAGGAGAAATTAATAAAGAATTCGAAGATTTTAAATTTGATAATTCTTCTTATGTAGATTGGAATGAAAGATCTTCAGAAGAATTAATTGATCATATAGTTAATACTCATCATGCTAAAACATTTCAATTATTAAAAGAAATAGATCCTTTATTAGTTAAGGTTTTTAAAGTTCATTTTTATCATTCTACAGAGGTTTTAACTAAAGTTCATAATCTTTTTGGAAAATTGAAATGTGAGTTAGAAGAACATTTAATAAAAGAAGAAAGAATATTATTCCCAAACATTATTGATTTCGAAAAAACAGAAGATAAAGAAGATAGGGAAGAATTAAGAAAAAAAATAAAAGACTTTATAGGAGAACATGAAGCAGCAGGGGATATACTTAAGGAATTAGCAGAAATTACAGATGATTATAATATTCCAGAATGGGCATGCACAAGCTTTAAATTAGTATATACAAAGCTACATGATTTAGAGAAGGACTTATTTGTTCATATCCATAAGGAAAATAATATATTATTTAAAAGATATTAGAGAAGAGTTATAGAAAGTTTGAGGTGATTATTATGGAAAAGAAAAGATTCATATTAGATAACGGAATAAATAGAGTTGTTAATGAAGATAAAATAAAAGAATTAACTGGATTTTTAGCAAAGTTAAATGGTGAAGGATTAACAGATGAATTAAAGGAAAAGGGACTAAAATTAGTTAGATCAATAAGTCCACTAGAACTTTCAATGGCAGAACAAAGTTTAATAGAAGATGGAATGAATCCATCAGAATTAAGACATTTATGCGAAATTCATATGTTAGTTTTAAAAGATGAACTTGAAAAATTAAAAGGAAATATCTCAAGAGGGCATGTTCTATATACAATGGTAGAAGAACATGAATGCTTATTAAAGGTATTACAAGAAATAGATGAAGTAACAAAAGAAATATTAAAAATGGATAAATATGATGAAAGTAGAGAAGAGTTTAAAAAGATACCTAAATTAGCTACAAATTTGTTAAATGCAGAACCTCATCATAAAAGAGAAGAAGAGGTATTATTCCCAGAAGTTGAAGCTTTAGGAATTACAGGGCCTACTAGAATAATGAGACTTGAACATGAAGATTTAAGAAAAAAGAAAAGAGCTTTAAAAGAACTGGGTAAAGCCGTAGATAAAATGGATTTTAATGAATATAAAAGTGAGTTAGAAAAACTTTCTAATGATATTTGTTATGAATTAAGAGATCATATATTTAAAGAGAATTATATACTATATCCTACATCTTTAGAAACAATAAAAGATAATGAAAAATGGGATGAGATGAGAGAACGATGTGATATGATTGGATATTGCACATTTACACCAGAAGATTCTAAATAGCCTACAAATTAAATTATAGATTCTTTGAAGTTTATATTAAAGACTAGTAAAATCTCCCCCTTTACTAAAATAAATAAACTTAAAAAGAGTAGATTATCTATATAAAAAATAACCTCCTAGATAAATTATATATATTAATTACTTTGTAGTATAATTAATATATAAAATAATTTACTAAGGAGGTTTTATTTTGAGTTGTGATTTTTGTTGTGAAAAATGTGAAAGTAGATTATATGCAAAAGAAGTTCCAATATTTGAATCATTATCTGAAGAAGAATTAGAAAGAGTAATAAATATTAGAAAACATATGGAAGTAAAAAAAGGTGAGAATCTATTTTTAGAAGGCGATAAGGTTTCGAAACTTTTTATTATAAGTGAAGGAATGGTAAAGTTAACAAAAGCCACAACTAGTGGTAAGGAACAAATAATTAATATTTTAACTGTTGGAGATTTCTTAGGAGAAAGTAATATACTAGGGGAAACTCTTAAAAGTAATATATCAGCAGTAGCTGTTAAAAATACAGAAATATGTACTATATCTAGAGAGGATTTAAAAGAAATTTTATATATAAATCCTACAATAGCTTTAAAACTCTTATCAGAACTAAATAAAAGGTTAGTTGAAATAGAAAACTTAACAAGTAATTTATCAAATAATAATCCTGAATCAAGAATATGCTGTATGTTATTAGAATTTTCAGATAAATATGGTAAGGAATTAGGGGATAAAATAGAGATAAATTTACCACTAAATAGAGAAGAAATGGCTAATTATTGTGGGATAGCTAGAGAAACATTAAGTAGAAAATTAACTATATTAGAAAGCGAAGGAATTATTAATATTTTAGGAAATAAGAAAATATTAATAAATAACATAAATTCTTTAGAAGAATTAATATTATAAAAGGTACAGATATAAAATCTGTACCTTTTTTATGTATAATGAAAGTTATTTAGTTATGGTATTAAGTAATATATAAAAAATAGTGTTTTAAATATACAAAAAACATTAACAATATACATCTCAAACCTTTTTTTATTGATATTATTATATTTATAAAGGATTTTAAAAATATTTAAAGGTGGGATAGAAATATGTTACAAGAAAATTTAATAAATGTTTTAGATGAGAGATTCAAAAAGAATATTAAAGAAGCAAGCAATGAAGAAATCTATTTAGCTTTATTAGAATTAACAAAAGATAAGATAAAAGCTAAAGGAACTAATAAAGGTTCTAAAAAACTTTATTATATTTCAGCAGAGTTTTTAATAGGAAAATTATTATCAAATAATTTAATAAACTTAGGTATTTATGATGAAGTTAAGGACGTTTTATTTGAGAATGGAAAAGACTTAACAGAAATTGAAGAAATTGAATTAGAACCTTCTCTAGGAAATGGTGGTCTTGGAAGACTGGCTGCATGTTTTTTAGATTCCATAGCAACTTTAGGCTTAAATGGAGATGGAATAGGACTTAATTATCACTTTGGATTGTTTAAACAAATATTTGAAAATAATAAACAAAAAGCAGAAAAGAATCCATGGATAGCTAAGGACGGTTGGCTTAATAAATCAGATATAAAATTTGATATATTATTTGGAGGGTTTAAAGTAACTTCAACTCTTTATGATATAGATGTAACAGGATATAAAAATGGATCCAATAAACTTAGATTATTTGATATAGATACAATAGATGAAAGTTTAGTTAAAGATGGAATTGACTTTAATAAAGAAGAAATAAAGAAGAACCTAACATTATTTTTATATCCAGATGATAGTGATAAAGCAGGGCATCTTCTTAGAATTTATCAACAATATTTTATGGTAAGTAATGCAGCACAATTAATTTTACTTGAAGCAAAAGAAAATGGATATAATCTTCATAAGTTATATGATAATGTAGTAATTCAAATAAATGATACTCATCCATCAATGATAATTCCTGAGTTGATTAGACTACTTGGAGAAGAAGGAATTGGAATAGATGAAGCTATAGAAATAGTAACAAAGACTTGTGCTTATACAAACCATACAATATTAGCAGAAGCCTTAGAAAAGTGGCCAATTGATTATTTAGATAAGGTAGTTCCTCACTTAATGCCAATAATAAGGGAACTAGACAATAAAGTAAGAGAAAGGTTCTCTGATGAAAGTGTTCATATTATAGATAAAGATAATAGAGTGCATATGGCACATATGGATATTCATTATGGCTTTAGTGTAAATGGGGTAGCAGCTCTTCATACAGATATATTAAAATCTGAAGAATTAAAAGCATTTAACGATATATATCCAGAAAAATTTAATAATAAGACTAATGGTATAACATTTAGAAGATGGTTAATGCATTGTAATCACGATTTAGCAAGTTATATTTCTGAGTTAATTGGAGAAGAGTACAAAAAGGATGCTGAAAAACTAGACAATTTACTAAAATATATAGATAATAAAGAAGTCCTAAATAATTTAGAATCTATAAAGGTTAATAACAAAGTAGCCCTTAAAAACTACCTAAAAGAAACCCAAAATGTAGATATAGATGAAAATTCTATTTTTGATATTCAGATTAAGAGGCTTCATGAATATAAAAGGCAACAGATGAATGTATTATATATTATTTATAAGTATCTTGAAATTAAAAAGGGAAATATTCCAAAGAGACCAGTTACAATGATATTTGGAGCAAAGGCTGCACCAGCTTATATAATAGCTCAAGATATTATTCATACTATCCTTTGCCTACAAGAAATTATAAGTAAAGATGAAGAAGTTAATAAGCATCTAAATGTTGTTATGATTGAAAACTACAACGTATCAAAAGCAACAAAATTAATACCAGCTTGTGATGTTTCAGAACAAATATCTCTAGCATCAAAAGAAGCTTCAGGAACAGGAAATATGAAGTTTATGTTAAATGGAGCCTTAACTTTAGGCACTGATGATGGAGCAAATGTTGAAATTCATGAATTAGTTGGGGATGAAAATATTTATATCTTTGGTGAATCTAGTGAAGAAGTTATTAATCATTACAAAAAAGCAGACTATGTATCAAGAAAATTCTATGAAAAAGAAAATATTAAAGAATTAGTAGATTTTATAGTAAATGATAAAATGATATCTGTAGGAGATAAGAAAAACTTAATTAGATTACACAATGAATTAATTAATAAAGATTGGTTTATGACTCTACTAGATTTAGAAGATTATATTAAAACTAAAGAATTAGTATTTAATGATTTTGAAGATAGAGATGCTTGGAACAAAAAGGTATTAATAAATATTGCTAAAGCAGGGTTCTTCTCATCAGATAGAACTATAGAACAATATAATAAGGATATATGGAAATTAAAATAAATTTTTTATAAATTTATATAAAACAAAGAGTTACACTTAATTGTGCAACTCTTTATTTTTGCTTTATAAGAAATTATGATAGCTTTATTCTATGGATAAGTTATTATAATTTCATCATTTAGTTAGTAGTGAACATATAATGGTTTGCGATGACTTGGAGCGTAGCGACGGAGTAAGCAAATCATTATATGTCCATTTATTATTTGTATTCAACAAATTTTCTATTAGTTTCAACAGTACGTTCTTTAATTTTAAAACCTAAATATTCTTCTATTTCTTCTAAAACAGGATAATTTTTAGGATCTGCTATTAGGCAAGCATAACCACTTTCTCCAGCACGACCAGTTCTACCAATTCTATGAATATAACTTTCTAAATTTTCTGGGGCATCATAGTTATATATATGAGTAACACCAGATACATCAATTCCCCTTGATGCTACATCGGTAGCTATAAGATACTGAATTTCACAATTTCTAAAAGATTTCATAAGTTTCTCTCTTTTGTTTTGAGGAACATCACTATGAAGTTTAGAGGCTTTAATACCCTTTTGTGAAAGTTTAAGTTCAAGTTCATCAGCACGTCTTTTTGTTCTACAGAAGATAATAGCCATAAAGGGAGTATCTTCTTCTAAAGCCTTTGCTAATGAATCAACTTTCCATCTATCAGTAGTTTTAATTACTTCTTGTTTTATATTTGGAATCTTTGAAGTTTCCTCTTCGGTTATATCTATTATTGTAGGTTCATCCATATAATGATAAGCAAGTTTTTTAACCTTTGAGTCAATTGTTGCAGAGAAACATAAAACTTGAACTTTTTTAGGAACAAAGTTCATTATAGTTTCTATTTCGTTTTTAAAGCCCATAAGAAGCATCTGATCAGCTTCATCTATTATTACTGTTTTAATATGACTTAAGTCTATATTTGATCTATCTATATGGTCTATAAGTCTACCAGGAGTAGCTATTACCATATTAATTCCTAAATTTAATTTTTTTAGTTGAGATCCAACATCTTTACCACCGTAAGCTGCTAAGATTCCAAGATTATTTACATTAAACTTATTAGCTTCTTCTGTAATTTGGATTGCAAGTTCTCTTGTTGGAGATAAAATTAATACCTCTGTTTTTTTTGTTTCATTAGATAAACTTTGAAGGAGTGGAAGTAAGAAAGCTAAAGTCTTACCAGATCCGGTTTTAGATTTACCAATTACATCATTACCTTTTATTATTTCTGGAATAGTTTTTATTTGAATAGGTGTTGGGTTAACAATACCATTTTTATTTAATAAGTTAATTAAATTTGATACTATTTTTAAGTTTTTAAAATCCATAAATTATATCCTCGTTTCTTGTAAAATAAAATGGAGCTTGGTAATCCGGCGAAAGACAAACCAAGCTCCACATATAATTAGCACTTTACGTACCAACTGCTCATTTATAATAACACTTAAATGAAAATTAAGCAACATATTTTATGAAAGTAATTTTATAAAATAATATTTAGAAATTCTTAAGGTTTATAACAAGTTTTTCTTTAAGATTAGAAAATAATATTAAATCAAGATATAAATTTTATAAATACTTCTTATAAGATATAATGTTTATATTAAAAGATAAAGGAGATTATTATGAATTCATATAATATTTTAGTTGTTGAAGATGATGTAGAAATAGCTAAGGCTGTAGAAATATATCTAAAAAATCAAGGATATAGAGTTTTTGTAGGTCATAATGGTATAGATGGGTTAGAAATATTAGAGAAGGAAACAATACATTTAGCTGTTGTTGATATAATGATGCCAGTGATGGATGGAATAGAAATGACAATAAAGATAAGAGAAAATCAGGATTTTCCAATTATAATGTTATCAGCAAAGTCGGAGGAAATAGATAAGATAATGGGATTAAATATTGGAGCTGATGATTATGTAACTAAGCCCTTTGCACCCTTAGAGTTAATAGCAAGGGTAAACTCACAAATAAGAAGATACTCAAAATACTTAAATCTTATAAATTCAGAAAAAGAAGAAGAGAATAAAGACAGTATATATATTATTGGTGGTCTTGAACTTAATGTAGATAAAGTAGAGCTAACTGTTGATGGAAATTTAGTAAAAATTACACCAATGGAATTTAAAATACTTCAGTTACTTATGAAAAATCCAGGTAGGGTATTTTCTTCAGAGGAAATATATGAAAGAGTATGGAATGAAAAAGCAATAAATACAGATACAATAATGGTTCATATAAGAAATATAAGGGAAAAAATAGAATTTGATTCAAAAAATCCAAAATATTTAAAGGTGGTGTGGGGAGTTGGATATAAAATTGAAAAACTTTAAAAATAAATATTATATAAGCGGAATAATTATATTAATTATCATGGCTCTTTCAATAGTGATGTGTTCACTATATGGAAGAATAGATGATATAGCTAAAAATAATAATAATGGAATAAGGTATGAATATATACAAAATGATTTATATAGAAGTAATTTTGTATTAAATAAATTACTTATTGAAAAAGAAACAGGAAAACCAGTGAATTATAATGATTTATATTTAATTGAAAAAGAAAAAAAGTCCTCAGATATATTAGAACAGATTGAAATGGAATTTAAGAAATTTGAAGGAAGATTAAATGATGAATTTAAGAACTTAGATTATTTAATATTAAATAATAAAAATAGTAAAAAGATAACAAATACAGAACAAGATTTATCATTATTTATAAATAATAGTGTAAAAGATAAAGAACTATTATTAAATTATTACAGTTATTATACAATAATTGAATTTGATAGTGAAGGAAGTTCAATTATTAAAAACACTAATCAATATGTATATAATTATAATGAATATTATAACAATTATAATGTAGAAATAAAAAAACATTTAGGATTAAGTATTGAAGAAGAAATAAATAGTCCAAAGGATGTGACTATAATTTATGGAATACCTAAAACCCTAACCTATTTCGATGATGATATTTACTATAATTCTTTAAATGTAGAGTATTGGGCTTATGGAGATATTATGATTCCTTATGTAATGGTTATGTATATAATTATAATTTTAATTTCTCTAGTAATTCCTTATAGAAAATTTAAGGAAGATAAAATAATAGGAAAATTATTAAATATTCCTTTTGAAATTTTAGTAACAATAGTATTAACAGTTACAATGTTTATAGGACTATCACCACAAATTATATATGGAACCTTATATAATAGTGATATTATTGAGGGACTTAAGATATATGGTATAAGCGAAGTTATTTCAAAATTTGGGCTAGATGTAGCTAATGTAGTATATTGGATGACATTATTTTTTACAGTCTTTATAGCTATATCTTTATTTAAATATATATTTGGAGAAGGTATTATAAAGTATTTAAAAGAAAACACTTTAGTTGGAAGAATTATAAGATTTATTAGTATAAAGTCTAAAAAGGTATTTGAAAATTTATCTAAAATAGATTTTAAAGAAGATAGTAATAAATATATTCTTAAAGTTGTAGGAATTAATTTTGTAATAGTAAGCATTTGTTGTGTATTTTGGTTTGCGGGATTATTTGGGACTATAGTTTATTCAATTGTATTATTCTTTATTTTAAGAAAATACGTGATTGAGATAAAAGAAAAATATAATATTCTTTTAGAAGCAACCAATAAAATAGCAGAAGGAAATTTAGATGTAGAAATAAAAGAAGATTTGAAGGTTTTTGAGCCTGTTAAAAAAGAACTAGAAAAAATACAAAAAGGTTTTAAAAAAGCTGTAGAGGAAGAAGTAAAAAGTCAAAAGATGAAAACAGACCTTATAACTAACGTTTCTCATGATTTAAAAACTCCATTAACATCAATAGTTACCTATGTAGATTTGTTAAAAGATGAAAATTTAACAGAGGAAAATAGAAAACTTTATATTGAAACTATAGAAAAAAAGGCAGAAAGATTAAAAAGTCTAATTGAAGATTTATTTGAAATGAGTAAAGCTACAAGTAATAGTATTAATCTAAATATTATAGATGTAGATTTAATAGAACTTATAAAACAAACTGAAATAGAGTTATCAGACAAAATAAAGGCTTCAGGGTTAAATATTAAATGGATAAATAAAGAAGATAAAATTATAATTCCTTTAGATAGCCAAAAGACCTTTAGAATTTTTGAAAACTTATTAACAAATGCTATAAAATATTCAATGGAAAACTCAAGAATATATATTGAAGTAAAAAAAGAAGAAGAGTATGCTACGGTTGTAATTAAAAATATATCTAAGTTAGAAATTAACTTTAATACAGAAGAAATAGTAGAAAGATTCCAAAGAGGGGATAAGTCAAGAAATACTGAAGGATCAGGGTTAGGTCTTGCTATTGCAAAAAGCTTTGTAGAAATTCAAGGTGGACTATTTAATATAGAAACTGATGGAGACTTATTTAAAGTTAAAATGGAATTTAAAATAAATAAATAAATAAATAAATAAAATAACTTATAAAATATTGAAGTGAAATTTAACAAAATATTTTATAAGTTTTTTTATAGCAAATATTATAATTGTTGAAAAATTAACAATCCTTCTATATAATAGGTTTTGATTTTAAATTATAGGGGGATAAAAATAATGAAAATAAATAAGAAAATTACAAGTATATTATTAATTACACTTTCTACTGTGATAATTGGTTGTTCTAATAATGAAAAGAATTTAAAAGTAGAGGAAAGTAATACAATAAAGATTGGACTTATGCCAGCTGTTGATACTGCTCCAATTTTAATTGCTGAGAAAAATGGATATTTTGAAGAAGAAGGTATAAAGGTTGAAATAGAAATATACAATAATGCTCAAAATAGACAAAGTGCTCTTCAAAGCTATCAAATAGATGCTGCAATGACAGACTTCATAGCTTTAGCTACAAATGTTGATAGTGGGTTTGACATAAAGGCTACTACTATGACTGATGGAACCTTCCCAGTTTTATCAAAAGCAGGTGCAATAGAGAAAAAAGATATTAAAGTTGGTGTGATGGAAGTTAGTGTTATAAATTATTTAGTTGATATGTGGCTTTCAGATAAATATAACATAGAAAAGGTATTTATAACTGAAATTCCTGCAAGACTTGCAGCTATTTCTACAGGGGAAGTTGATATGGGTTTATTCCCAGAACCTGTAGCTTCAAATGGGGAATTACAAGGTCTTACTAAAACCTTATATGGTTTAGAGGAAGAGTATTCTACTGATTGCTTAGTTTTTACAGGTAAATCAATAGAAGAAAAGCCAAACACTATAAAAGCTTTTCATAAGGCTTATAATAAAGCTGTAGAAGAATTAAATAGCAATCAAGATCTAGCAAGAGAAATATTAATAGAAAAGATTCCTAATATTAATCCTAAGGTAAAGGATAAGATAGTTATTCCAACTTACAAAAAAGCTTCCCTTCCAAGTGATGAATATATAGAGAATATAATAGAATGGACTGAAAAAACTTTAAATAAGGGTTTATCAGTAGATTCAAAGATTCTATTAGATAATCAATTTATAAAATAATGATAGATATTTTAGATTTAACAGTAAGATATGGTGATGAAATAGCTATTGATGATATAAGTTTATCAATAGAAAAAGGAAAGAACTACGCTATTATCGGTAAGTCAGGATGTGGAAAGACAACCCTTCTATACACTATAGCAGGGCTTATTTCTAATTATCAAGGGAAATTAGAAATAAGAGGAGAAACTTCTTTGATACTTCAAAACCTAGGTCTTTTTGACTGGTTTACTGTTTATAATAATGTAGAACTTGGATTAAATTCACTTAAACTATCTAAAAAGGAAAAGGAAAAATTAGTTTTAGATATTTTAAAGGAACTTGATTTATTAGAATATAAAAATAAATATCCAAAGGAATTAAGTGGTGGACAAAAGCAAAGAGTAGCAATAGCTAGAACCTTAATTAAAAATCCGGAAATATTGTTACTAGATGAAGCAACCTCTGCTCTTGATTCTATAAATAAAGAAAAAATTCAAGAGATAATTTTAGATATACAAAAAAAGAGAAATAGCACTTTAATACTTGTAACTCATAGCATTGAAGAAGCGGTATTTTTAGGTCAAGAAATAATTGTTATGAAGGATGGGAAAATTGATTCTATTATAAAAAATAAATACTTTGGAGATAAGGATATAAGAACTAAATATGAGTATTTAGATGTTTGTAATGAAGTAAGAGGAAAGTTATATGATTAAAAATAAAATAAAAAACCTTTATGGAGTTATTCTTTTTTTAATGTTTTGGTATTTAGGAAGCTTTATAATAGGAGAAAAAATGATTCCAACACCTCATTCAACTATTGTAAAATTAATTCAATTAATGAAGAGAGACTTTTTATTTGATATTCTTTATAGCACCTATAGAATTTTTGCATCTATATTTATATCAATAATAATTGGAGTTCCTCTTGGAATTTTAATTGGAGTAAATAAGCTTTGTGATAGAATTTTATCACCTCTTATATACTTACTTTATCCAATTCCTAAAATAGCCTTCTTGCCAATTTTCATGGTTATGTTTGGCCTTGGAAATTTATCTAAAATATTACTTATGGTAACTATAATAATATTTCAAATTTTAATAGTTACAAGAGATGGAGTTAAAAGTATAGATAAAGATCTTTTAATTGCAGCTAAGGTAATGAAGTTTAGTAAAAAGGATAGAATATTGAAACTTATACTTCCAAGCATAGCACCTAATATATTTTCAGCCTTAAGAGTAAGTATTGGAATTGCAATTTCAGCTCTTTTCTTTAGTGAAAACTATGCAACTAAATATGGAATAGGATATTTTATTATGAATTCATGGTCAATGGTTGATTATAAAGGTATGTTTGCAGGGGTTTTAGCTCTTAGCATAGTGGCTCTTATAATATTTAAATTAATAGATATTATAGAAAATAAAGTTTGCAGATGGAATAATATTAATTAAATAAAGATTCCACCTATAACAGTTTTAGCTGTAATTACTTCTTTTAAAACAACAAAATCTAAAACCATAGATATAAAAACACTGAATTTATCTATTGGAATTACCTTAGAAGCTTCACCTATTTGAAGAGCTTTAAAGTAAAACAACCAAGAAAGTCCTGTTGCAAGACCAGATAAAACTAGAAATATCCAACTTTTTTTGAGTAATGTTAACAACTTCTTTGTAGCTACCATTAATAAAAACTATTCCTCATGCCATAATAAGAACAACTACAGTTCTTATTGCAGTTGCAAGGTTAGAGTTTACATTTTCTATTCCGATTTTAGCTAAGATAGAAGTTATTGAAGGAAAAACTGTTGATAAGAGTGCGTATAAGATCCACATAATGATCTCCTTAAAAAACTATATAATATAAATATGAAATAAGAATAACAAAAGTAACTAATATTCTATATTTACCTATCTGTTTGATATTTATAATAAAAAGGAGATATATATACTAATATTATATCATCAAATATAAAGTTTTAATTATTATTAATTATAAAATATATCTTTCAAATACAATCTACATAGTGAGAGTGTCTTAGAAGATATAAATGTTAAAATTAATTATGGAGAATCTGTTTAGATAATTGGACCTACTGGATCTGGAAAGAGTACTTTTGTTAACTTAATTCCAAGATTATATGATGTAACGGAAGGGAAGGGGAGATTTTCCTGGGAAATAAAAATATAAAGAATTATGAAATAAAAGATTTAAGAAGTAGCATTGGACTTGCACTTTAGTTTATTAATAATAAATAAAACAAAAAGAACTGGATTTGTGTATGTCCAGTTCTTTTTAGTTTTAAAGATTTTATCAAGTTATATTAACTTAAATAGAGCACAAAAATTGACAGTAAATATAGCGGGTGATATACTTAAGCGCATAAAAAGGTGTATATGGAGGAAATGGAATGACGACTAATAGAGTTACAATGAAAGATATAGCTAATGAAGCTGGAGTTTCAACGGCTACAGTTTCATATGTATTGAATTATTCTAAAAAAGAAAATATAAGTCATGACACAAGAATGCGTATTTTTGAAGTTGCAAATAAGTTGAATTATGTTCCAAATATGAATGCTAAATCTTTAGCAAGTAAAAGAAGTTATATGGTGGGAATTATAATTAACATGGAAGCTAAAAATAAAAAGAGTAAGCTATATCAACACTATGATTTAACTAGAGAAATACAAAGAAGATTAAATACATTAGGATATGATATATTATTATTACCAACAAAGGATTTGAAAAAAGAAGTAACTATTGGTCAAAAAAGATCTTTAGATGCAGTATTTATTATGGATTTAGATGAAAGTAAGTTTAAGGAAATTGCAAGTCAATTCTTTATACCAGCTATACTTATTGATGGATATGTGCAGGATGATATTTTTTGTAAAATACTAACTGATTTTGAAAAGGTTCTTGATATGGCTGAAGAAAGTTTAGGAAAAGATTTTTATGTAGTCGTGGAAGACTATTCTAATAAAAGAGTTTTAGAAAGTATATTAAAAAGAATACCTAAAGAAGATATATTTGTTAATAAATATGAATGTGATTTAAAAGATTTTATAAAATCAAGAAAAAATGGTAAGGGTTTAATAATAGGTGAAATGCTTGGGATACAAGTTGAAAATTATGTAGAAAATAAAAATATATGTGTTTTAGTTAGTTCTGAAAATGATATAATGCTATTACCTGATACAGAAGTTATTGTTGTAAGTAATAAAGAAAAGGCAGAAATAGCTGTAGAGGTTATGGAAAAGCTACTAAGACTTGAGAGTCCAGAAGAGATAGAGCATGAGATATATATAAAACCTTTACAAAATAAATAAAAATAACAAAAGGGAATTGTGCAAATATCCAAAAGCTCAATTTTCTTTTTTTTTATTAAAATAAAATTAAGTGATTAACAAAAAAGAATAAATCTTAAGAAAATATGAAAATACTAAGGTTTAACGACTAAAAGTTTACTTAATAAAAGAAGTTAAGTAAATTTAAAGATCTACAATAAAAATGATAATTGTATAAAATTATGAAAGTTAAGAAATTGAATAAATTTAATTGATATTAGAAAATGAAAAGGATATAATTTCATTAGGTTAAGCGCATAAGTAAAAATTAAATTAGCTTAAACAAAAGATAAATTTATTAGACATTAATTTGAAAGGAGGGCTAGGATGAAAAGGAAAAAGGCATTAATATTATCAACTTTTTTATGGGGAAGTGGTCAGTTTTTCATTTGTAAGCAAAGGGTAAAAGGAATTATATATTTTGCACTACAAATGTTAATGATAGGCATGGAACTATTTAGTGGCTATTGGCTTGAATATTTAGCTGGCTCTGTAAATGATTTCTCAATTAGATTACATGGAGGATTCTTTACAAAAGGATTATGGGGAATAATAACCCTGGGAGAAAAAGTAGGAGGGAAATATGGAGATCACTCCACTATGTTATTAATTAATGGAATTATTTCTATATTTACAATTCTTATATTTATTATTATTTATGGATTTAATATTAGAGATGCATATTTAACAGCTAAAAAAATAGATGAAACAGGTGAATATGTATCTTCAAAAGATTATTTCCATAAGGTGGGATATAAAAATTTTCCTTATTTGATACTTGTACCAATTGGTATAGCTTTCTTATTTGTAGTAGTAATGCCAATAATATTTTCTTTATTAACAGCATTTTCAAATTACAATAGAGATCATTTACCACCAGGAAATTTATTAGATTGGGTAGGAATTGCAAATTTTAAGAAAATACTCACAGTTCCTATTTGGTCAAAAACTTTTGGTAAGGTATTAATTTGGACTGTAATATGGACAATATGTAGTACATTGTCTGCATATTTTTTGGGAATGTTACAAGCGTTAATTCTAAATCATAAATCCGTTAAATTTAAAAAGGTATTTAGAACTATATTAATATTACCTTGGGCAATTCCTCAAATGATAACGCTTTTAATATTTAGAAATCTTTTAAATGGTCAGTTTGGACCTTTAAATCAATTACTATTAAGTTTAGGATTTATTTCAGAAAATATACCTTTTTTATCAGATCCTTTCGTAGCTAAAATAACAGTACTTGTAGTTAACCTATGGCTTTCATTCCCTATGTTTATGGTAATGATGCTTGGAGTCTTTGCAAACTTAGATCAAAGTCTTTATGAAGCAGCCTATATTGATGGGGCGGGAAAAGTACAAGCTTTTAGAAAAATAACTTTACCATTAGTTTTTCAAGCTACAATCCCAAATTTAGTTATGACTATGGCTGGTAATTTTAATTCCTTTGGTGCTATTTATTTCCTTACTCAAGGAGGGCCTATTAACCCTAATATGCAGTTTGCAGGAGATACAGATATTTTGATTTCTTGGATTTACAAATTAACCTTAAATCAACAAATGTATGATATTGCTGCTGTTATGAGTGTTTTACTATTTATTATTGTAGGATCTATTTCTTATTGGAACTTCAAAAGAACTGTATCCTTTAAGGAACTATAGGAGGAAATAATATGAAAAAGAAATTAACAAGTATTTTAATAAACCTAGAGCTTATTATTATGTCTTTAATTGTAATTATACCAGTTTTATGGATTATATTATCTTCCTTTCAAAAAGGAAATGGTCCATTAACTAATATTGACTTTTCAAAAATAGGTTTGGATAATTATAGAAGACTATTTTCTGAAACAAACTATGCAACATGGTTTTTTAATACCTTGAAAATAGCTATAGCAAGTACAATATGTTCATTAATTTTAATAATGCTGACAGCATGGGTTATGTCTAGATTTAAGTTTAAAGGGAAAAAAGTAAGTCTTATGACAATAATGATACTTTCAATGTTCCCAACATTTTTATCTATGACAGCTATATATACTTTATTTTTAATCCTTGGACTAGTTGGAAATCCAATAAGTATGATAATTGTCTATTCAGTAGGAGCTATTCCTTATAATACATGGTTGGTTAAGGGATATTTAGATGGGGTTCCAATAGCAATAGATGAAGCTGCTTATATTGATGGATGTTCAAGATTACAAGTATTCTTTAAAATTATTCTTCCTATGGCAAAACCAATTATTACTTATTGTGCAGTATCTCAATTTATGCTTCCATGGATGGACTTTATTTTACCAAATATTCTATTATCAAGTGATAAGTCAAGAACTTTAGCAGTTGGATTATTTGCGTTAATTAATGGTAAAGAAAGTATGAATTTCACAGTATTTGCAGCAGGAGCAGTGCTTATTGCTGTTCCAATTACAATAGTATTTATTGTTTTTCAAAAATATTTAGTTCAAGGTGTCTCAGCAGGTGCTGATAAAAGTTAATTTGGAGGGTATGAATAATGAAATTTAAAAAAATTATTAATTTATTATTAATCACATCTATGACTATGGGAGTATTTAGTGGTTGTGGAAAAAAAGAAATTCCATTAGAAGAAAATAATACTGAAGTGAAAGAAGAAGTTGGAGCTTTAGTTCCAGAGGAAGGAGCTAAACTTACCTTTTGGACTTTATCAGGAGATTCTGAATATGGTAAAGCTGTTGCACAAGCCTTTGAAGAAAAGTATGGAATTAAGGTAGATGTACAAGAAAATGGTATGGAATCAGTTAGTAAAATGATGCTAGATGGACCTTCAGGTAATGGTGCAGATATATTTATGGGACCTCATGATGCTTTCTTAGTATCAAAGGATGCTGGAATAATAGCTGAACTTAGTGAAGAAGGATCTAAAACAGTAAAAAATGAAATTGATGAAGTTGCTGTTAATACAGTATCTTTAGATGGAAAAGTATATGGAGTTCCTGTTTCGATAGAAAACTATGCTCTTTTATATAATAAAGACCTAGTTACAGGAGAACCAGCTTCAACTATGGAACAAATCAAAGAAGAAGCAGGTGCTTACAATGATCCAAGCCAAAATAAATTCTGGTATATAACTGTTCCAACTGATGGATATCCAGCATTTACATTCTTAAGTTCATATGGTTTTGAATTATTTGGACCAATAGGAACAGATGGCGATAATCCAGGATTTGATACTCCTGAATTTGTTAAGGGACTAGAAGCTATTTCAAAACTTAAAGATATTATTCCAATAAAAGCAGAAGACTTAAAGATGGAAACAATGTCATTACTTGAACAAAACTTTAAAGAAGGAAAAACAGCTTATTATCCAATTGGACCATGGTTAGTTAAATCATTAAAAGAAGAAAATATTAACTTTGGAGTTACACCTCTTCCAACTATGGATGGAAAACAATTAAGATCATTTAGTGGAGTTCAAAATGCCTATGTTTCAGCTTATTCAGAATATCCAAAGGCAGCGGAATTATTTGCTTTATTCTTAACATCAGATGAGGCAGCTAACTTCTTATATGAAAAATCATATAGAATTACAGCTAAAAAGGATATAACAAATGTTACAGGATTAATGGCTGATGAAGAACTTAGAGTATTCTCAGAAGCTTTTAAGACTTCAGTACCAATGCCAAGCACAAAGAGACTTTCATATTATTGGACAGTAATGCAAGGCGTTTTAAACTCAGTATTTGAAGGAACATTAACTCCAGAAGAAGGTGCAGCAAAGGCTCAAGCAGATTTTGATGCATTAGTACAAAGTGAGTAAAGAAGGAGGATTACTATGAATTTTGCAGCTGTTAAACATGAACCAAAAAGTTCTTTTTCATATGCATACAGTAAAGATAAGCTGCATATAAGGATTAGAACAGCTAAGGATGATGTTGATTCTATTGAAATTTTAGCAGTAGATCCATTTAATTGGATACCTAGAAATGATGGAACTTTAATATATGATTTTGAGATAGATTCAATGTATAGAATTAAAATGGTAAAAGAACAAGTTACAAAAGATTATGATTGTTGGTTTGTAGAAATTAGCAATATTGATTGGAAAAGGATTAAATATTGTTTTGTTCTTGAAAATGAGAGTGAAAAATATATATTAGGAAGTCATTATAGACTTCCTTATACAGAAGATGAAAGTAAATTATATGACTTATTTAATTATTTTAACTATCCTTATATAAATGAAGAAGATCTTTATGTAGCTCCAAAATGGGTATCAGATACTGTTTGGTATCAAATATTTCCTAAGAGTTTCTCAAATTCAGAGGGTAGCCTAGAAGGTAATTTATTAGGAATAATAGAAAAACTAGATTATATAGAAGAGAATGGATTTAATGGAATTTATTTAAACCCTATATTTGAATCTCCAAGTCAACATAAATATGATACTACTGATTATTTAAAAGTTGATAAAGAATTAGGAGATAATGATACCTTTGGTAGATTAATTAAAGAAGCGCATAAACGTGGAATTAAAGTTATGCTAGATGCAGTATTTAATCATTGTGGTTTTAATCATCCTTATTGGCAAGATGTAGTGAAAAATGGAGTTGAGTCTAAATACTATGATTGTTTTTATGTATTAGATTCAAATAAGCCAATAGTATATGGAGAAGTAAAGGATGGAGTTCCAGAAGAAGCTCCAAGGGAAGATTTAAACTATTATACTTTTGCATATACACAATCTATGCCTAAATGGAACACAAATAATCCTATTGCAAGGGAATATCTTTTAGATGTTGCATGTTATTGGATTGAAAAATATGATATAGATGGTTGGAGATTAGATGTTTCTAATGAGGTATCTCATGATTTTTGGAGAGAGCTTAGAAAGAGAGTAAAATCAATAAATCCAGATGTATATATATTAGGTGAAAACTGGGATAATTCTTATCCATGGCTAAAGGGAGATCAATTTGATGCAGTTATGAATTATGAATTCTCAATACCTGTTTGGTCTTTCTTCCGTTTGAATAATGATTCTAGAATTAAATATAATTCAGAGGACTTTAAATTTGAAATAAGTAAATTACTAGTAGATTATCCTAAGCATTTAACTAGAAATTTATTTAATCTTTTAGATAGTCATGATACAGAACGTCTTTTAAGCTTAGTAGATGGAAAAGTAGATATTGCTAAACTTGCATATTTATTATTGCTTACATTCCCAGGGACTCCATGTGTTTATTATGGTAGTGAAATTGGAATGATAGGTGGTAACAATGATAATAGAGAACCTATGATATGGAAAAAAGAAAATCAAAATAAGAATT
Source organism: Clostridium sp. (assembly GCA_029257045.1). GTDB lineage: Bacteria > Bacillota > Clostridia > Clostridiales > Clostridiaceae > Clostridium. The sequence continues at coordinate 24,976 of JARIDB010000004.1, read as the reverse complement.
TAAGTTTATTTATAAAAAAATTAATAAGTTTACGTAAAATTCATGAAAGCTTTAAAACAGAAAGTTTAGAGTGGATTGATCTTGAAACAAAATCTAATATAATAATGTATAAAAAAGAATGTGAAATTGAAACTTTATATGTTATTTTAAACAATGATAATAACAGTGCTAAAATATCACTTCCTAAAGAACTAGTAGGAATAAAATGTGAAGAGTGTATTGAAGAAAAAAACATTGTTTTAAACAAGGAAATTGAACTTTCAGCATATGGATATAGAATTTATATGGTAAACAAATAAAAAAATAGATAAAGTAACTTAAAAATGTTGCTTTATCTATTTATTTTTTAGTAATAACAGATTATGGTTTTAATTTTTTTATAATAGCTTCACCATAAGGTATTCTTATTGCAACTCCAGTACTATCAAAAGTATAATTAGTACCTTGAAGGGGATTTTTTTTCTCTACTAAATTAAGTCCTACTAAATAAAGAGCTTCTGCCATGGTTTTGGGAGATTGTTCTATTGTTCCTTCCATAAAGCCTTTAGCTATTAAATCTTTAGCTTCATTTAAAGCATCTATTCCAAAGACAGGTATATACATCCCACTATGCCCTAAATTATAACCATATTTTTGTAGTGCCTCTATTGCACCAATTGCCATGTCATCATTATTTGATATGATAATATCTAGATCATTCCCAAATTGTAATAATAAGGGGCTAATAAGTTCTTTTGTAGTTTCCTTATCCCAGTTAAAATACCCTGAATAGAGGTTATTAGTTTTTATTCCATTGTTATTAATTTCTTCTATTACACACAAACTTCTATCAATAGATTCAATACTATTCTTATTTCCATTAAGTAATATATAATCTAATGAATTATTATTATTATTTTCTATAATAGATTTGTTTTTATATTGATTCACTATCATTTTCCCTTGAGAAATGCCTAAGTTACAATTATCTGTACCAATATAAAGAGATTTTCCATAGGATTTAATTGCATCAAAAGAAGTTAGTTCCCTGTTAAAGAAGATAATTGGTATATTACTTTCTTTAACTTTATTAACTATATATGAAGATGTATTTATATCAACAATATTTACTAAAACTATATCTGTTTTATTTTTAAGAACATCTTCTAATTGTTTATTTTGAATTTCTTGATTAAGGATTCCATCATAAAAGGTGAATTCTACCTTATCTTTATTATTTTCTTGAATTTTCATTAATTCACTTTTTAAGGCGTTATTATAAGCATTATCTTGCTGATAAAAAAGAACAGCAAATTTTATTATTTTATTAGTTTCTAGAGAGTAAGAATTAATTGGTTTAATAGTAAACAATGTCATGATTATGTAAAAACTTATTAATATTAATCTTTTCATATGAATCCTCCAAATTTAATAATTACTATTAATGTTTCCAAATTTGATTAATAATATAAATTATTATTAAAAGAATTTCTTTTATTCATATAATATTATAAGGGAGCAAGTTATAAAAAATAGTGAGATTAAGATAGTCTTAATTTTAAACTTATTTTAATATTTCTATGATAAAATAAGTTTAGAAATTGACTTTTAAGGAAAGATAAAGATGAGGTTGCTTTTAGTTGAAGATAAAGTACAATTATCAGAAGAATTAAATGGTTTAGATATCCTGAAAAAGATAAAAGAAGAGGTTTTAAAAATGAATGATAGAGAATATTTAGAAAATGAAATAAGAACTCAATATAAATACATATTAGAAGATAAGGTAACCTTTGATAACAAAAAACAACTTTATGCAAGAATATATAATAGTGTAGAGAGCATATGTCACTGTGAAGTAGGTGGAATAGAAAATTTAGCATTAGATAAAAGGGAAATAAAAGATTTAATAAAAGAAGTAATAGAAAGTTATTATGATGTAAGATGATGTGGAATTTATAACCTAGGTTATACCTAGATTATAAATTTGATTTTAAGAATGTTGAAGAATAGTTATTCAACATTCTTAAAATTAATAAAAGAATTATGTAGCTAAAATAATATCTAAACCTTCGTTAATTAATTGATCTATATATTCACAATCAGCCTTATTGTCAGTCAATAGAGTATCTACATCATTAAATCCACAGACTACCTTAAGGCCTATTTTATCAAATTTTGAATGATCTGCAACAACTATACATTTCTTTGAAGATTTTAGCATTGCATGTTTTATAGAAACATTCTGATTTCCGGAAATTGTAAAGCCAACTTCCGTTGATATACCATTCACTGAAAGAAAAAAAATATCAGCATACATGGTACTGAAAAATTTTTGTGCTTGCTCATCACAAAAGGAAGAGTTTAGATTATCATAATATCCTCCTGCCACATAGAGGTTGATATTTTCTGAGTCTGAAAGAATTGAAGCTGTAGCAAAGGAATTTGTAAGCACAGTCAATTTTAAAGAAGATTCGACAATCTTTTTTGCAATTTCCACATTTGTAGTTCCTGCATCTAATACTATTGTTTGCCCAGAGTATAGAATGTTGTTAACTACATAATTTGCAATAGATTCTTTTTCAGCCTTAAAAGCAGCAGATCTCATACTCATATTTGAATTAAAAGCTGTATTTCCAGTAGCAAGGGCCCCGCCATAGGTTCTTTGTATTAGTCCCTTTTCTTCTAAGTAGCGTAAATCATTTCTTATTGTTGCTTCACTTGAATTTAAAATATCGCAGAATTCACTTAAGGGTATAAAGTTTTTTGCAATAAGCATGCTGCGAATTTTGTCATGTCTTATTTCTGCCTTAGTCTTTTTTTCCATAATTACGCACCTCTTAGTATTAATATTATCATAACTATTAACATTATACTTAAAAGTAAATTTATTGACAACAATAAAGAAATTAAATTTGTGTTGACATATATAAAAATACGTCGATAAATTATTGACTTCGATAAAATATGGTGATATTATTACCATGAAAGACAAATAGTAATAAAGTCTAATATTAAAAATAAAAAACATAAAATTTTGTTAGAAAATTCTTAATAAATAAATTAATGAAGGAGAGAATAAATATGAAATTTTTTATTGATACTGCAAACATTGAAGAAATAAAAAAAGCAAACGATATGGGAGTTATTTGTGGAGTCACAACAAATCCATCGTTAATAGCTAAAGAAGGTCGTGATTTTAAACAAGTTATTTCTGAAATTGCTTCAATTGTAGATGGACCTATTAGTGGGGAAGTAAAAGCTACAACTACTGACGCAAAAGGAATGATCGAAGAAGGAATAGAGATAGCTGCAATTCACCCAAATATGATAGTAAAAATTCCTATGACAACTGAAGGGTTAAAAGCTTGTAAGGTTTTATCAGAAAAAGGAATTAAAACAAATTTAACATTAGTTTTTTCAGCACCTCAAGCCTTATTAGCAGCTAGAGCAGGAGCAACATATGTATCACCATTCCTTGGACGTTTAGATGATATTTCAACTCCAGGAATAGATTTAATAAATACAATAACACAAATTTTTAAGACACATAATTTAAAAACAGAAATCATTTGTGCTAGTGTAAGAAATCCTATTCATGTTATAGATTGTGCCCTAGCAGGAGCAGATATAGCAACAGTACCATATAACGTTATAGAACAAATGACAAAACATCCATTAACAGATCAAGGAATTGAAAAGTTTAAACAAGATTATACAAAAGTATTTGGTGACAAATAATTTTTAAATAAAATTATTAAAAAGTAAAGGTGGAATATATAATGAATAAATTGCAGCTTGAAAAAACAGCTAATGAAATACGTAAAGGGATTGTGAGGGCTGTTTATTCTGCAAACTCAGGTCATCCGGGGGGATCGTTATCTTCAACAGATATTTTTACATATCTTTATTTTGAAGAAATGAATATTGATCATAAAAATCCTGATAAAGCTGACAGGGATAGGTTTGTATTATCTAAAGGACATGTATCTCCAGCCTATTATTCAACTTTAGCTAATAGAGGTTATTTTCCAGTAGAAGATCTATTAACTCTACGTAAAATAGGATCATATCTCCAAGGACATCCAGATATGAAACATATTCCTGGTGTTGATATGTCTAGCGGTTCTTTAGGGCAAGGTGTTTCAGCAGCGGTTGGAATGGCACTTTCAGCTAAGTTAACAAATGAAGATTATAGAGTTTATACTTTACTTGGAGATGGAGAAATTCAAGAAGGTCAAGTATGGGAAGCTGCAATGTTTGCAGGATTTAAAAAATTAGATAATTTAGTTGTAATTATTGATAATAATGGTCTTCAAATTGATGGTGTAATAGATGAAATTTGTTCTCCATATCCAATTGATGAAAAGTTTAAAAGCTTTAATTTTAATGTTATAAATGTAGATGCTCATAATTTTGATGAGTTAAAAGAAGCATTTGATAAGGCTAAAGAATGTAAAGGTAAACCTACAGCAATTATAGCGAAAAGTATTAAGGGAAAAGGAGTTTCATTCATGGAAAATAACGTGAAATGGCATGGAAGTGCTCCAAACAAAGAAGAATATGAAGTTGCAATGAAAGAATTAGAAAAGGCAGGTGCAGATTTATGTCAGAAATAAAGAAAATAGCAACAAGAGAAAGTTATGGGAATGCACTTGTTGAGCTAGGTAAAAAATATGATGATTTTGTAGTTCTAGATGCTGATTTATCCGCAGCTACTAAAACAGATATATTTAAAAAGGTTTTTCCAAAAAGACATATTAATTGTGGTATTGCAGAATGTAACATGATGGGTATTGCAGCAGGTATCGCAACTACAGGAAAAGTGCCGTTCGTAAGTTCTTTTGCAATGTTTGCTGCAGGAAGAGCTTTTGAACAAATACGTAATTCTATTGGATATCCTCATTTAAATGTTAAAATAGCAGCAACTCATGCTGGAATTTCAGTTGGAGAAGATGGTGCAAGTCATCAATGTAATGAAGATATTGCATTAATGAGAACAATTCCAGGAATGGTAGTAATAAATCCTGCTGATGATATAGAAGCAAAAGCTGCAATAAATACTGCTTATCTTCATAAAGGGCCAGTATATATACGTCTTGGAAGATTAGCGACTCCAGTTATTAATGATAATTCAGAATATAAATTTGAATTAGGAAAAGGAAATGTACTAAGGAACGGAAAAGACGTTACAATTGTAGCAACAGGCCTTATGGTTAGCGAAGCATTAATAGCAGCAGAAGATTTAGAAAAAGAAGGAATAAGTGCAAAAGTAATTAATATACATACAATTAAGCCTTTAGATGAGAAACTTATTATTGAAGCAGCAAAAGAAACAGGTAAGGTAGTAACTGTAGAAGAACATTCAATAATCGGTGGCTTAGGAAGTGCAGTATGTGATACATTATCAACCAATATGCCTACAAAGGTATTAAAAATTGGAGTTGAAGATGTATATGGAGAGTCTGGTCCTGCAGTAAAACTTCTTGAAAAATACGGTTTATGTTCAAAAAATATATATGAAAAAGTTAAGGCTTTTGTAAAATAAGTTATGTAGAAATTATTTAATTTAATCTAATACACAGAGTATATTTCCTATCTAATTATTTGGAACTAAGAAAAATATTAGCCAAAAGTAATATGTTTATATATAATAAAAAGATAATGTGATTTGTATTACATTATCTTTTAATTTTTATTATAAAATTAACAAAAGTTAATAATAGGAGAAACTATAAGGAGAGAATTTAATGAAGATACTAATCGTTAATGATGATGGAATAAATGGTAGAGGAATAATAGCTTTAGCTAAGGAGATAGCAAAAAAACATGAAGTCGTTGTAGTAGCGCCAAGGGAAGAAAAAAGCGCTTCAAGTCATTCAATTTCAATTCATAATCCCATAAGAATTAGAGAGGAGAATCTTGATGATTCATTTAAGGCTTACAGCTTAGTTGGAACTCCAGCAGATTGCACTCAAGCAGGTTTATTATTAATAGGAAAAGATATAGATTTAGTTTTATCAGGAATAAATAGAGGTCTTAATTGTGGAACAGATGTATTATATTCAGGAACAGTATCTGCGGCTATTGAAGGATCAATTTGTGGATATCCATCTATAGCTTTTTCTATGGAAGTAGAGTGGACAAAGAAAGATGAAGACTATACAAAGGCTGCAAAATGGGCTAATAAGATAGTTGATATGGCAGAAAATAATTACTTAAGGAAGAATGTAGTTTTAAATGTAAATATACCAAAGGTTAATGAAGAAGATATAAAAGGTCTGAAGGTTTGTAAGTTAGGTAAAGCAGTATATAAAACAGAATATTTACTAATAGAGGATAATGAAGACAAGGTATATGAAATAAAGGGGATAATGAATGAAGTTGAAAAAGGTGAAACAGATACTTATTATCTTAAGGAAGGATATGTAACATTAACACCACTACAATACGACTTTACAAACTTTAATACTATAGAAAAAATCAAGACTATATTTGAATAAAAAATAAATACTAATAAGGATAAATCTAAAATAGGATATATGGAAGATAAAATATATTTGAATAAGAAGGGATACTTTTGCAAGAAAACAGCATAAAAGAATTAATAATAAACAGAAAAAATTTAAAAGCTAAATTAATAATTCAAGGAGCCTTAGTTGGTATATTAACAGGGTTAGTTATTGTGTTAAATAGAAAAGGAATAATAATATTATCAAAAGTTTTTAACAAGTTATATGAATTTGGAAGAAGAGGACTTTTAGAAACTTTTATAGTAATTGTAATAGCTATATTCATTGGATTATTAGTTGGAAAAATGGTTAAAAAGGAAGAGATGATTTCTGGTAGTGGAATACCTCAGGTAAAAGGAATACTTATAAATAAAATTAGTATAAACTGGTTTAGAGTGTTGATACTTAAGTTTATAGGTGGAGTTATAGCCTTAGGTGCAGGATTATCATTAGGTAGGGAAGGGCCATCAGTTCAAATAGGTGGTACTATTGGAGAGGGACTTTATGAAAAAACTAAAAAGAAAAGCTCTTCTCAAAAAGAATACTTAATAACAGCAGGAGCTTCAGCAGGTTTAGCGGCAGCATTTAATTCTCCTTTAGCAGGAATGATTTTTGCGTTAGAAGAGTTACATAGAAGTTTTTCACCTATTTTATTATTACCAGTAATGATAGCAACAATTTTAGCAGATTTTGTTTCAAAATACTTTCTTGGAATGGAGCCATCATTAAATTTTGCACTGAAAAATCAAATACCACTAAAACATTATTGGCTTCTTATTATCTTAGGAATTATTACTGGGGTCCTTGGAGTGGTATTTTCGAAGGGAATATTATTTTCACAGTATATTTATGGAAAATTTAAAAAACTTAAGATAGAATATAAGATAGCAATACCATTTGTAATTACAGCTATTATAGGTTTATATATTCCTAAGTTATTAGGGGGAGGTCACGAACTTATTTTAGATATTTCTAATAATAATTATAGTATAAGTTATCTGATAATTACTTACATACTTAAATTCACTCTTTTATTAGTAGCCTTTGGATCAAGTGCTCCTGGAGGAATATTTTTACCTTTGTTGTTACTTGGATCAATATTAGGAGATATAGTTGGAGTAATAGGAAATAGCTATTTGGGGATAAGTGGTGATTTAATAATTAACTTTATAGCTTTAGGGATGGCAGGATATTTCGCTTCAGTAGTTAAAGCTCCTATAACAGGAATAGTTCTTATTATGGAAATGACGGGTTCTTTTAATCATCTATTATCATTAGGCGTTGTAGTTTTCATTTCTTATATAACTTCGGATATACTAAAATGTGAACCTATATATGATTCCCTTTTAGATAAGGTTCTAATTAAAAAAGGTGTTTATAAAAATAATAAAAAAGAAAAAAACCTTATGGAATTTGTAGTAGAAATAGATAGCTTTGCAGAAGGAAATTATATAAATAATATAAAATGGCCAGAGGACTTCCTTATTGTATCTGTAAAAAGAGGAGAAGATGAAATAATTCCAAGAGGAAAGGTTAAATTAAATACAGGAGATTATATAGTAGCACTAGTAGCTATAGAAAATAAAGCAAAACTAATTGAAGAAATACAAAAAATAACCCTAGGATAGTATAATTAAATAAAAAATAATGCACTAAAAAATTAACCTTAGTTAGTAGGTGAATTAAATTTCAATTTATAACTAAGGTTTTTATATTAGTGTTTTTTTAAATTAGAATGTTATTTATTTATATAATTTATTAAGGCATCATTTAATGCTTCAGCAATATTTTTTTGGCCTTTTTCAGATGATAAATATTTTTCATCAAATAAGTTACTTAAGAAACCAAGCTCTACTAAAGCTGGGGTTGCTGTATTTAACTCAAGAACTGCTAAAGCATCTTCTTTTTTCTCATAAGTTTTCAAACCTCGGTCATCTGTATATTTTAAAGAAACTAAGGCGTTTTGAATAAAAGTTGCAAGTTCTTTACTTTCGTCTTTATTAGGGTTGTACCAAGTTTCTATACCTCTAGAGTCAATCAAATCATAATTACTATTACAGTGAATAGAAATAAAAATGTCAGACTCGAAAATCTCACTAATTTTTATTCTTTCTTTTAAACTATCATTAGAGGTTTTAAGGTAATCCATAGAATCATTAGTTCGAGTATAGATTATTTTAATATTATCATTCTTTTCAAGGATACTTCCTAGTTTTAAGGATATAGATAAAGAAATATCCTTTTCAAGGGAGCCTTTAGTACCTTTAGCCCCAACATCCCAATCTCCATGACCTGGATCTATACATATAGTAGTAGTTTTTTTATTCATATTAGTAGTTATTTTCTTATTTATAGTAGAGTTTTCTATCTTTTTATTAGATATAAACTTTATAGGAATATAAGTTAAAAATAATAGAATAATAAGACAAATTGTTTTAAAGGTAATTTTACGAATTCTTTTTTTTCTATAAAGAATTTTTCTTCTTTGGGAAATATTGAAATTAGAGTTTTCCATAATAAATACCTCGTAGATAATATTCTTAATATTATTATACTTTACATAATCATAAATGTAAATAAATGGAAGGTATTAATAAAATTAATAATTTATAAGTTGATATTAAAAAGGCCTTATTATAAAATTATGTAAAAGGGGGTAATTATTTTGCCTAAAATATTAGTAAACCCTAGGGAGAAAATATTAACTGAAGCTTATACACTTTTGAAAGAACAAGGTTATGAAAGTTTTAGTATGAGAGAATTAGCTTCAAGGTCTGACATTGGCATAGGGACTGTTTATAATTACTTTACAAATAAGATGGCTATAGTTGGAGAATTATTTAGTAGCAAATGGGAATTCACTATTGAAGTCATAAAAGATATAAGGTATGAAGATATAAGCTTTGAAAAAAAGATTAGGGATATTTACTATAAGCTGGAAGAGTTTCTTATGTATCATAAAGAAATATTTTTAGAGTTGAATAAATTTAAAAGAAAAGAAAACATAGAAGAATGTAGTAGATATTCTAATATGGAAGAGTTACACGTTATTTTAGAAGAGATAATAAAAGAAACAAAAAATAAAGGTAAAATATCTATTGATATAAACGAATTAAAGCTAGCTTCGTTTATTATAAGTAATATGGTTAATATAATAATGGGTAGAATGCAATTATCTATTGAAGAATTTATATTTATAATTACAAATAAATTTTAGAGGAGGAAGGTTTTGAAAGTTTTAAATAAGTTAGAAAGAAAATATGGAGATATTTATATACCTAATTTAATGGCATTAATAATTGCTGGAAATATAATGGTATATGTATTAAATTATGCAATTCCTGATATAAGGATAATAGATATACTTTACTTAAATAAGGAATTAGTATTAAGAGGAGAAATATGGAGATTAATTACTTTTATATTTGTTCCATCTCTTACATCTCCTTTTTGGTTTATTATTGGTATGTACTTCAGTTATATGGTGGGTACTAGCCTTGAAAGATTATGGGGAGAATTTAAATTTAATATTTATTATTTTATAGGAATATTAACAACAATAGTTATATCATTTATAACAGGAACTGATTTTTTAACAGGTGAAGGTATAAATATGTCGCTATTTTTAGCCTTTGCAAGAATATTTCCTAACTATGAATTGCTTATTTTTTATATTATTCCTGTAAAAGTTAAATACTTTGCTATTTTTTACTGGATAATTCTTATAATAAAGTTAATTGGATCAGGTTCTCTAATTACAGCATTAATAATTTTATTACCAGTAATAAATTTCTTGATATTCTTTGGAAAAGAAGTTTTTGAAGAATTTGTTTTTAAGAAGAAGGTAGTTGGGAGAAGAAAGAAATTCGAAAAAAGTTCGAGAGTTGTTGAAAATGAACATAAATGTTTTATTTGTGGAATAACAGAAAAAGATGATAAGGAAATGGAATTTAGATATTGTTCAAAATGTAAGGGAAGAAAGTGCTACTGCGAAAATCATATAAGGAATCATGAGCATAATTAAAGAAAAAGTAAAAGCAAAAGCTTTTACTTTTTTTATAGAATTATATAAAAAGAATAAATTATTTAATATATGTAATAATTACTATTACATAAAAGTGATAGTAATTATTAGTTGTATGGAGTATAATTAAATAGAAAATAAAATGTGATTTTGTAATTTTAGTTAAATAAGGCTATTAATTATTTAATATTGTAATAATATTGATGATTTAAATTATTAATTAAAAAGTATATATATATTAGTTAAGAAAGGAATACCTATGGAAAATAATGATTTAAAAAAGATAAATGATAACCCAATGTATATAAGATATATAGAAAATCCAAGTGAAGACTTAATTTTGAAAGCAGTAAATAAAAATGGATTAGCAATAAAATATATAAAAAACCCTGGGGAAAATGTAAAAAAGGATGCTATAAAGAATAATCCTTTATCTATAGAGTATATAGAAGAAATAAGTGAAGAAAATGGAATATTAGCAGTAAGGCTTTTATGGAATTCTTTAAAATATATAAAGGATCCTAGTGAAAATGTTAAAAGAGAAGCTATAAATGTTAAGGGATGGGCTATTCAATTTATAGAAGATCCAAGTGAAGAATTACAAATGCAAGGGGTAAATAAAGATTACGATGCAATAAGATATATTAAAAACCCAACAATAAAAGTTCAATTAGCAGCAATAGATAATTATTGGGCTGCTATTAAATTTATAGAAAATCCTGATTTAGAGGTGAGAAGAGCAGCTGTAAGAGGAAATGAGGAAGCTATAAATTATATAAATTTTGATTTAGATGAATTAAAGATATTAATTAGTGATAATATAAAAATTGTTAAATATGTATTTGAATCTATAACTGTTGATTTTGTAGTTAATATAGTAATAGATAAGATAAAAGAAGAAGAAATAGACGAAAAGTATTTAATAGATTTTTTAGAATTAGAGATAGTAGAAATGAATAAAGTAAGTTTTATAAGAGAATACGGAAGCAAAAAGGCTAAAAGGTTATTAGTTGATTATAAACTTTCAGTTTAATATAAAGAGGTGACAATATGAAATTTTCAGAAGCAATGAATACTATAGAATTAGTTTTAGAATCAGGGAATGTTCCTTTAATAATAGGGGAAGCTGGTATAGGTAAAACATCTTTAGTAAAAAAAATATGTGAATATGATGAATACTATTTAGCAAATATAGATGCTAACCTTTTAAAAGAAGGTGAAATTGGTGGTCTTCCAATAGTTGAAAAAGGTAGAACTAGGTACGCAACTCATTATAAGTTAATAGAAGTTGATAAGGCTTTAGAAAATAATGAATATAAAGGTGTGTTATTATTTATTGATGAATTAAATAGATGTGAACATGCAGTACAACAAGAACTTATGAATCTAATTTTAAATAGAGAGATTAATGGATATAAACTTTCCGAAAGGGTAAGAATTGTTGCCGCTATGAATCCTTCAAATAAATATGACGGATATGAAGATAGTGATTATCAAGTAGTTGATATGGATAAGGCACAGGAAGATAGATTTACTTGGGTGGAATTAAGCTCAGACATCAAAGAGTGGATAAACTGGGCCATGGGTAAGGAAACTAATATTAATGAAAATATTATAGAATTTTTATCAACTTTTCCAGAATATTTAAATACTCCAAATTCAAAGGAAAGCATTAAAGCAACTCCAAGAAGCTGGGAAAGAATAGGTAAGGCATATAATGTTTATTTAAATAGAAAAAATAAATATTCAATTGATACTTTATATAATGTGGTTAAAGGAAATGCTGGTGTTAGTATAGCAACAGATTTTATAAATTATATTAAAAGTTCTAAAAGTCCTATAAGAAAACCGCAAGATATATTCTGTTATGAAGTACTGCCTTTAGAAATAAGAGAAGAAATTAGAAAGGAAAGCCATTCAAGGTTATATATTTTAGCTAAAAATGCCTTAAGATATTTAGAAGATAATAACAATAATAAAAACAGAAAAATATTTGGGGATTTATTAGCTTCTTATCCAAAAGATTTAAGACTTGGACTGATGAAAGAAGTTAAGGGGGAAGCTACTGAAGGATTATATAAAGGCTTATTAGATGAAGATAAATTCTTAGATGCTTTCTTTACTATATACGAATAGGGATGATAGGTATGGAATTTAATGATAGAAGGCTTATTTTAATTGATAAATTAGTAGATATGGAGACAGAAACAGAAGTAAATAGTGATTTTGAAAGAGAATTTTTTTCTTTAGTAGAAAGAGTGATTGTTAATATGATTCAAGGGGAAGATAATTTCTTTGGACAATTTTTAGTGAGATTAGAAAGAGCTATTAGATTTGATATAACATGGCCTCTAGCTACAGTACCAAAACATGAAGGTTATAAGATGTATTTTAACCCAAGACTTTTCTTAGAATGTAATGAATCAGAAATGGGAGCTTTATTTAAGCATGAGATTTATCATATAATGTATGGTCATCATGAAAGGGAAAAAGAATTAAGAAATAAATATACCACTACAGCAGTAAATATGGCTTTAGATATATCTGTAAATCAGTATATAAATAATATGCCTACAGAAAGTTTTAGATTAGAAAGATTTAATATGGAGTTTTATTATAATCTTAAACCAAATGAGGCTATTGAGATATATGCAGAAAAAATAGAAAAGGCAATAGAAGAAAAACTTAATAATAAAAAAGAGGGAGATAGCGATGATTTAGGATCATTAATTGATATTTCAAAAGCTCATGATATTTGGGAAGAAAGTAGTTTAGATAGTGATTCTATAAAAGAGTTAACTAAGAAAATTGCTATAAGCTCTATGAAAGACAATGCACCAGAAGATATCAAAAAGATAGTAAGTGCCTATACTCAAATACCTCAAATATCATGGCAAGAAGAACTTAAAAGATTAATTCCAACAATAAGAGCTGGACAGAAAAAAACTATTACAAGAAGAGATAGAAGGCAACCTGAAAGAATTGATATAAGAGGTAAACTGCCTAATTCTATACCTGAAATAATAGTGGCTATAGATATTAGTGCTTCTATAAGTGAAAAAGAAATTCAAAAGATAATGGTAGAAGTATTAGATATTGCGAAAAATAGAACTAATAAAATAACCATTATAGAATCTGATAATGAAATTAGAAGAGTTTATGAAATAAGGTCAAAAAATGATATAAAAAAAAGAACTTCTGATAATGGAGCTACTAAGTTTTCACCAGTATTTAAATATTTAAAAGACAATAGAATGAGAAATCATGTTTTAATATATTTTACTGATGGAGTAGGGGAAAAGGAATTAGAAGTTAAACCAATATCTAAGAATGTTATTTGGGTTCTAACAGGAGATGATGAATTATCATTAAATACAACATTTGGACGTATAAAGAAAATTGACATTAAAGTAGAAAAAGGTGAAGGTGGAACTACTGGTCTTGAAATGATAAAAGAATATCAACAAGAACATGGTAGATATTATTAAGGTGCTGTAATATACAGCACCTTAATGTAAATTACCTTTTCTAGATTATGCTATTTGATATTTTACAGTTTTATGGTATAATATCACAAGGCGGGGGGATGTTATGAAATTTTATAAGTTTAATAAGAACAGCAGTGTGTATTTTATAATAAGCATACTATTAATAAGCCTTATTACAAACGTTTACAGTTCTGTTATGAATTCACGGTATAAAATATTAGCTGGCAAAGAAACATATACAAGCCTAGAAGAAATTAAAAGTAGAAATGAGAGTAATTTAAATATATTAGATCAATGTATTAAGGCACAAAGTATAGATAATAATGAGCTATTAAATATTTATAAAAATTACAGTTCTATTTCAGAAGAATTTACTAACCTTTGGTCAAAGTATAAAGATTATGGAAAAGAAGAGATTATATCAATAGCTAAAAATAATAAAATGTTAGAAGAATTTATGCCAAATGAAATTTACTCAAGACTTGAAAGTTTAATTTTTGAATATGTTAATATTCAAATGAATAATAAAGAAGAAAAGTTATTACTAACAGATGATACCTTAAATAACTTTATTGCTATGAAAAATATGGCTAGTCAATTAAATGATTACTATAAATCATTTAATGATAAATACTTCTTAAATATGAGTGAAGAAGAAAGGCAATTAGAAGTAATTAGGAAAGGTTATTGGATAGAGTCGTGAAAAGGAATGAACTAAATAATGGATCCTTATTTAAATTATGAATTTAATATAAAAAGCTAAATACTCTTCGGAGTATTTTTTTCTTTATATTAACTTAATTATTATACTATGTTATAGTATTGTATACAATAAATAATATTTTAAGAAAAAGCTTAATTATTGTGTACAAATAAGATTAAATAAAGTCTATTATAAGAAATAAATATAATATATTTATTAATCTTTAGGAGGGTTATTATGAATTTAAATAGAAATGATGAATGTTGGTGTGGAAGTGGGATAAAATATAAAAAATGCCACTTAGAATTTGATGAAAAATTAAATAATTTAAAATCTAAAGGTTTTGAAGTACCAACTAGAGACTTAATAAAAAATGAAGAACAAATACAAGGCATAAGAGAAAGTGCTAAAATAAATAATGGAGTACTTGATTTAGTTTCAGAAAAAATTAAATTAGGAATGAGTACTGAAGAAATAAATACATTAGTTCATGAATATACAATAAGTCATGGGGCAATTCCAGCACCTTTAAATTATTCAGGTTTTCCAAAGAGTGTATGTACATCGATAAATGATGTAGTATGTCATGGAATACCAAGTAAAGATGAAATTCTTAAAGATGGAGATATAGTTAATGTTGATGTTTCAACTATATTAGATGGATACTATTCTGATGCTTCAAGGATGTTTATGATAGGTAACGTAGCTACAGAGGATGCAAAACTAGTTAAGGTATGTAAAGAATGCTTAGAAAAGGGATTTGAGGCTATAAAGCCTTGGGGAACTTTAGGTGATATTGCAGAAGTGATTCAACAACATGCTGAGGTAAATGGATTTTCAGTAGTTAGAGCCTTTGGAGGACATGGAGTAGGCATACAATTCCATGAAGAACCTTTTGTTGCTCATGTAGGAAAAAGAGGAGAAGGCATGGTGTTAGCTCCAGGTATGGTATTTACTATTGAACCTATGTTAAATCAAGGAGATTATGAGGTATTTGTAGATGAAGATGATGAATGGACTACTTTAACAGAAGACGGTGGATATTCAGCACAATGGGAATATACTGTTTTAGTAACAGAAACAGGAGCAGAGATTATTGCAAGATAAGTAATAAAGATTTAATATTATAAATTATAGCAAAATGTAGATTTTGAAATTTAGTGAAAATCTACTTTTTGCTATATTTTTTATAAAGAGATATATATTTATAAAAATATGTATAATTAACTCACTAAATGATTAATATACTTATTTAATTAAAAGATAAAGTTGTTATTTTATCTTATATAATAAATTTCATTTAATTATAATATTTAAATATAAAGAGAGAGACATATATAGATTATTCTAAGAATAATACTATATATGTCTCTCTAATTCTAAAATTTAATAATTTAGATACACTAAATTATTTACTAAATTGTTCATTGTAAATTATGAACTGATTAGTGACATCCGCCACCGCAAGATCCACATCCGCCTTCAGCTTCGATAAGAGGCTTAAGAGATAATCCTCTTCCCTCATTTTCTTCAGTTGAAAGTAGTTTGAATCCACCGAATTCATCAACTAACTTTTCTTCTACAACGAAAGTAATGTCTTGAACCTTTTGAGTTAAGTCGCCTTCTTTAACATCATCTACTGAAATATTAAAAGCAGGACCACTGCAACCAAAACCAGCTAAGTTAATTCTTATGCTGTAGTTTTCAACTTCATTTTCATCTAAGAATGCTTTGAATTCTTTGTAAGCATCTTCACTAATTAATAAGTTTTCCATACTATTCACCTTCTCTAATTGAAAATTTATATCATTAGTATAACATAGTAATGTTAAATATCAAGTGTTATTTTTATTATTTATTAAATTATAATAATTAATACTGAGGATAAATTTTTATTATTTCTTCCTTCATTTAATAGTGAACATATAATGACTTGCGATGACTTGAGTGTAGCAAGGTCATAATCAAATTATTATATATTAATTTTTTTATATTAAAAATAGTAAAATTCAATAATTCTATTGTGTTTACTATTTATTGACAATATAATAATTAGTATAAATAATTATATAATAGGTGAAAGTAATAGACATCAGTTAATTTAGAAAGGAAGTACTTACATTGAAACCTTATGAATCAGAATTTGTAAAAGGTAAAATTGAAGAATATAACTTATTAATAAAAAATAATAGTATTAATAAGTTTAAAATAAATAAAAAAGAAAATTTTAAAAGCAAGACAGGATATATGTATGAAAGAGAATTGGATTTAGGGTTAGATATTGTTAATTTAGAGCGTAATGGAAATTCATTAATGAAGATATCAGCTATAGAAATAGAAAGCTCTTATATGTTCATAAAACATGCAAAAGGGACAGTTGGAATTGTAGGTCTTGGTCTTGGATATGTAGTAAGTGAACTTTTAAAGAAAGAAGAAGTTAAAAAGATTATAGTCTATGAAAAAGAAAAAGAAATAATAGATTTATATAATTTAAGCTTTAAAGCAGATAAAAGGCTTAAGATAATTAATGAAGATGCCTATAAAGCTAAAAAAGATAAATTCGATTATTTTTTTGTAGATATATATGATTATAAGCTTACTAATAAAGTAGTAGAAGATTACAAAAAGTTTAATAAGTTACATGAAATAAAGGAATATTTATTTTGGGGAATAGAACATTTTTTGTTAAGTTGTAAATATGAAGAAATAGTTTGGGTTTATATACCGGAATTATGGATGGAAATGAGTAAAGATATATTTACTAATCTTGAAGAGGCAGGTTTGTTAAATTACTATAAACAATTAGATGAAGATTTAGTAAGTAATATATTAAAGGAATTTAAAGAAGTTTTGGATGAATAAAAAGGTAAAGCTTTGGCTTTACCTTTTTATTATTAGGAATATATTGAATAACTTATAATCTAGTTATTTGATTTTTAAATTAATTATTTAACTACTATATTAACTAATCTACCTTTAATAACAATGACTTTAACAACACTTTTATCATCAATAGCAGCTATTATACTTTCATTTTCCAAAGAAGCTTTTTTAATAGATTCTTCATCTAAATCAGAAGCTACATTGATTTTAGCCTTAATTTTTCCATTAACTTGAATAGCTATTTCAATTTCATCTTTAATTAAAGCTTTAGGATTAAATTTTGGCCAATTTTCATTAAAAATTGAGAAGTCAAATCCAAGTAAACTCCATTGTTCTTCAGCGAAGTGAGGAGCAAATGGGGCAAGGATTTTTAAAAACTCAGAAGAAGATTTTTTTAAAAATTCAGCATTTATAATATCTTCCTTTAAGTATTTAGAGAAAGCATTAACGAATTCCATCATTCTTGCAATAGCTGTATTAAATTGCATTTTTTCTGAGTCTTCAGTAACGCCTTTAATAGCATTATTTAACCAGAAGTTTAATTCTTTTTCAGACTTATCCATTTCTTTTTTAATATTTTTAGGATTAGCTATAGCTTCTCTTGATAGATCAAGATATCTTTCTATTCTATCGACGAACCTAGCAACAGATTTTAATCCATCATCACTCCAAGCCCCACCTTCAACATAGGCAAAGCCAAACATTAGATACATTCTAAATACATCAGCACCATATTCTGAAATATAATCATTAGGAGAAATAGTATTTCCTTTAGATTTACTCATTTTAAGTCCATCTGGTCCGAGTATTAATCCTTGGTGAGTTAAGGATTTAAATGGTTCATCAAAGTTTAGGTACCCCATGTCTCTTAAAGCTTTAGTTATAAATCTTGCATATAATAAGTGCATACAAGCATGCTCTGGACCACCAACATATTTATCTACAGGTAAAATACTATTTATTAAATCTGTATCAAAAGGCTTATCTGAATTTTTATTATCAGGGTATCTTAAGTAATACCATGATGAACAAACAAAAGTATCTAAAGTATCAACTTCTCTGTGTGCTGCTTTTCCACACTTAGGACAAGGTGTATTAACAAATTCATCACATTTTGCAAGAGGTGATTTTCCATCTGGAGTAAACTCAACGTTATATGGAAGTTCAACTGGTAATTGATTTTCAGGAACTGGTACAATACCACAATCATCACAATGAATTATAGGAATTGGAGTTCCCCAATATCTTTGTCTTGAAACTAGCCAATCTCTCAATCTGTAATTAACTTTTGAAGAACCAGAGTTGCTTTCAGAAAGTTTTTCAACTATTTTAGTTTTAGCTTCTTCAGTACTTAAACCATTAAAATCACCAGAGTTAATTAAAGTTCCATATTCACAATATGGAAGTTCTGGGTTACTACCATTTTTAGGAGATATAACTCTTTCGATTGGAAGGTTAAATTTAGTTGCAAAAGCGAAATCCCTTTCATCATGAGCAGGAACAGCCATAACAGCACCAGTACCATAAGTTGCAAGAACATAATCTCCAACCCAAATTGGAACTTCTTTACCGTTTATAGGGTTAATAGCAAAAGATCCTGTAAATACTCCGGTTTTTTCTCTAGTTAAGGATTGTCTTTCTATATCTGATTGTTTTTTAGCTTGATCTTTATAGTCTTCAATAGCTTTTTTATTTTCTTCAGTAACTAATTTATCTACTAATTTATTTTCAGGTGCTAAAGTAACGTAAGTAACTCCATTTAAAGTATCAACTCTTGTTGTAAAAACACTAAAGTCTATTTCTGAGTCTTTAACTTTAAAATTAACTTCTGCACCAGTAGATTTTCCTATCCAATGCTTTTGCATAGAAACAGTTTTTTCTGGCCAATCTAAAGTGTCTAATTTTTCAAGTAGCTCATCAGCATAATCTGTTATTTTAAAGAACCACTGAGTTAAATCTTTTTTAGTAACCTCAGTTTCACATCTTTCACAAGCACCATCATGAACTTGTTCATTTGCAAGAACTGTATTACAAGAAGGGCACCAGTTTACAGGAGCTTTTTTTCTGTAAGCTAAATCTTTTTCATAAAGTTTTAAGAATAACCATTGTGTCCATTTATAGTATTCAGGACTACAAGTAACAACTTCATTATCCCAGTTAAACATAGCTCCCATAGCTCTTAATTGTTTTTCCATAGTTTCTATATTTTTATCAGTGGAATCTTTAGGGTGAATCCCTGTTTTAATTGCAAAGTTTTCAGCAGGTAATCCAAAAGCATCAAAACCCATAGGTTGAAATACATTATACCCTTGCATTTTCTTCATTCTTGCCCATGAATCTACTGGTCCGTAATTAAACCAATGTCCTGCATGTAGTTGACTACCTGAAGGATAAGAAAACATTTCTAAAACATAAAGTTTTTCTCCTTCTTTATTAGGATCAAATTTATAAAGATTAGTTTCATCCCATTTAATTTGCCATTTTTTATCAATGTCAGTTCCGTATTTAGCCATAAAGTTTCCTCCTCAAAATAAAAAAATAAATAAAAAAAGGCCCTCAATCTCAATTAAGAGACGAAGACATATTCGCGGTACCACTCTTATTAGAAGGATAAGTCCTTCTCACTTAAAACTATAACGGGTATAACCGTACTTGTTTTTAACAAGTAAGCTCCTAGGTAAGTTCCTATAAATTAAATGCTATTTTTCAGCAACCAATAGCTCTCTTAAAGATAATTTCACAGTATTACTCCTAATCAAAACTAAATATTTAATTTTATTTCCATAATTATATAATCTTCAAGTATAAAAGTCAATATTATTCATTTGATAATATAATTAATTATGGGATAATATAATTAATTATACAAATAATATTATAGGAGGTATAAAGATGGATATTAAAGAAATGATTAAATTGAAAAATTGGGTAGTAATAGGTGATATAGTTACTGAAGGAAAGTATGCAAATAAGATATTAAATAGATTTAATGATAAGGGCTATAGAGTTTGTGGAGTATCACATAAAACTGGAGAAAATGTTTATGATTCATTAAGTAAGGTTCCTTATAAAATAGAAGCTATAGATTTGTGTGTAAATCCAAGGTATGGAATTAATTATTTAAAAGAGGCCTTAACTTTAGGTATTAAAAGTATTTTAATTCAACCCGGAGCTGAAAGTGAAGAAATATTAAAATTTTGCAAGGAAAACAATATAGATGCCATTGAAAACTGTGCACTAGTACAACTTGCAAATGTCAAATGAAAATATGGTGTTATTAAGTTTAATCTTTATTTGAATCTAAATTTATAAAATAGCATAATTAATTTTACTCTAATAAAATATAATACCTTATCCAATTGCATTCATTATAAGGTATTTTTTAATAAGAAAAAGATAGTAGGTTATTTTTAGAGAATATGATTAGACATCTACTAAATAACCTACTATTTTATATTCTGTTATGAAGTTTTTTCAAATAAAAAGATATTAATATTGTTAAAGCGTAATCATAGATTAAAAATACAATTAAGGCTAAAACAATAATTATATAAATAGGTCTTTCAATATTTAGGTTTATAGCTATAAAAGATTTAGTAATAAAATAATATATTACTAATATTATAGAAGCAAAAACAATCTTTAAGGGAATTTCTAAATAAAGATTGTCTAGTTTTTCTATATAGAATTTAATTAAACCATATATACCAAAAAATAATCCGTAAAGAATAACAATATCCTTTGGAAGGATTAAAAAACCTAAACTGGTAGATGAAATATAAATCATAAAAGCATTCTTTTTTGAAGTTCTCATTATTGCAATAGGAATTATTGCAGAAGCTAAAGTTAAAATACTTAAAGTACTGATAGGTAGAATACTATTTAAAGCTAATATTACTAAGGTTAAAGCTATCAATAAAGCACTTAAGGTTAAATTCTTTGTTTTCAATTCATTCACCACCTAATATTAACAACAACCAATTAAATCTCCACCCATACATTCACAAATGCTATCTAAACACCATAAGTTAATGCAACAATCACAGGTATCCACATTGTTTCTTCCTGTTTGTCTATAATAGTTATTTGTATAGGAATTTGTTCTACGCTGTAATTGATTTAAGGTTTGTTTATACTCAAAGTTATTAGGATCCATATTAACAGCTTGTTTTATATGGTTTAATCCTTGGTCGTACCAACCTTTTTGAGTTAAGACAAAACCATATAAATAGTTCCACTCGGCATTTCTATTTGTTATAGAATTTAATTTGCTTTCAGCAGCAGCTAAATTATTAGTTTGAATAAGTCTTCTTATTTCAATAAAAGAAGCATTATTACTATTAGAGTAATTATTAGAAGAGCCTTGATAGCTTGAACTACCTTGGTAATTATTATTCTGATAAGAAGAATTACCGTTTTTAGTTAATTCATCATAGGCTGCATTTATTTCTCTCATTTTAACTTCTGCTAAATCCTTTAAAGGATTATTGTTATATTGATCGGGATGATATTGCTTAATTAAGCTTCTATAAGCTTTCTTAATTTCTTCTTGGCTGGCTCCTTGTTTAAGGCCTAGTACTTCGTATGGATTCATTTGAATCTCCCCCTTTTATCATTACATGTATTATTTAAAACTCCTAAATATTTATCCATCATTCCAAGTTCTAAAACATTTTTTAATATGTCCATGTTTCTTTTTATTGGTAAGCTTGAAAGAAGAGAATTACAATTGTAGGAACAATTTAGTATAGTAAATTCTAGTCTTTCCTTAATTAAAGGCAATAATTCTTCATAAGGTTTATTATCTTTATTAAATAAAAAGTTTATAGGATTAAACTTATTGTCTTTAATATCCTCATTTAAATCATCAAGAGCATCTATAAGATAAATCCATTTTCCTAAAGTGTAACCTAGGTTGTATAAATTATTTCTTATATCAAAAGAATCATCAACAATTTGATAAGGATACTCTTTAAGTATATTACCAACTATATCACTAAATGGATGAGAAATTTCATCTATATAAGAAAAGTTCTTAGTCTTTTCTAATTCAGTTAATGTTCTTAGATTTTTTTCAATTATTATTGAAACACTTTTTATGGAAGAATCTAATTTTTTTTGATATGGATGTAAAATTCCTTTGAAAATTTTACTTTTTAAATTATTATCATCTTGAATATCATCTTTTAGTTTATAGTAATATAAAGTCAAATTCATGGCAGCGGCATAAGAAATAGCTTTATTATTCACCATGATAGTTTTTTTTTCTATTGGATGAGCAATACATCCCTTTACTATTTCTAAAGAAGGTTCTTCAGGGGTAATTGAATCTATTAAAATTGCAAGAAAAGCCATATCATAATTTAAAGTAAGTCTTGGAATATTTCCAACACTTTTTTTTAGTTCAAGGCAAAGACCACAATAATAACTTCTAAACTTTGTATAATCTTTTATTTTAAGCTCTGCCTTTAATGGAGTTACATATCCAAACAATAAAAACACTCCTTATTAATAATCTAATCTAATTATACAAAAATAAAAAAATATAAACAATAAATAACCAATTAATTAATAAAAATTAAACAATATAAAGAAAATCAAGTATTAAATTAATTGAAGGATAAATAATGTTGGAAAGATATTTATGTAATAAGATAGTACACTAAATAATGATTTAGTGTACTCCAATAAAGCATAAGAAAGTCTAGTAGGATACATTAAATGCGAGTAAGGAAAAATATTTATTTGGATTATATAGTTGAAAAGGTTTAATAAATTTAAAAAGTGAAAAATAATGTCGAAAAGTGTATTTAATTTGGATAAAAGATATTGTTTTTACTAATAATATATTATATAATTTTATTAAAGGTTTAAGAAAAAAATAATTTTTAAAAATAATTTTAACAAAAGATTAAGGAGGATATTGAAATGAAGAAAAAGGTAATAGCTTTAGCTATATCAGCAATTATGGCTACAGGATTAGTAGCATGTGGAAATAATACTAGTAATAAAGAGGGAGAAAAGGGAAAATTAAAAGTTGGTATGGTTACTGATGCAGGAACTATAGATGACAAATCTTTTAACCAAGGTACATGGGAAGGTATTTTAAAAGCACAAAAGGAACTGGGGATTGATTCAACTTACTTAAAGCCGTCAGGAACAACTGAAGCAGATTATACTAAGGAAATTGTAAACCTTTATGATACCGGTTATAAGTTTATAGTTACTCCTGGATTTAAGTTTGAAACATCTATATTTAACGCACAAAGTAAATATCAAGATGTAAAGTTTATTATTATAGATGGTAATCCACATAATGGAGATGGAAAAGCTGTTTTAACAGATAATACTATAGCTATTTTCTTTGCTGAAGAGCAAGCCGGATATTTAGGAGGTATTGCAACAGCTTTAGAATTAAAAGAAGGAGAACTTGGATTTATCGGTGGAATGGAAATACCACCAGTTCAAAAATATAACTGGGGATTCCAACAAGGAATTAAATATGCTAATGAGAATTTAGGCACTAAGATGTCATTACAAGCTAAAAATATAGTGTACCAAGGATCTTTTGATAACTCAGCAGCAGGACAACAATTAGCTGCTACTATGTATGATAGTGGGGTTAAAGCTATATTTACAGCTGCTGGTGGTGTTGGTGTTGGAGCAATAAATGAAGCTAAACAAAGAGCTGTAAATGGAGAAATAGCGTGGATAGTTGGAGTTGACGTTGATCAGTATGAAGATGGAATATATGAAGGAAATAAATCAATAATTTTAACTTCAGCACTTAAAAAAATTGACATTGCTACTTTTGATATGATTCAAGATGAATTAAATGGTAAGTTCCAAGGTGGAAAAACTTTAATGTTTGATGCTTCAAATGATGGTATTGGTTTACCAGAAAAAAATCCAAACTTAAGTGAAGATACAATGAAGAGAACAGCAGAAGTATTTGGAAAAATTAAAAGTAATGAAATAAAAGTTAGTAACGTTCAAGGAGAATTAGTTAAATAATTTAATAAGTTTATTTAACCTGTAAATTGAAGAAGGCGGAGATTCCGTCTTTTTCTTATATTAAGAGATAAATACATTAATTTAACAAAAGAAGAAAATAGAGGTATAGGTTTATTGTATATGTTAATTAAGTAATAAGGGAGGAAAGTTAATGAGTTATGTAGTAGAAATGCTTAACATACGTAAAGAATTTCCAGGTATTGTAGCTAACGATAATGTTACTCTTCAACTTGAAAAAGGTGAAATCCATGCTCTTTTAGGAGAAAATGGTGCTGGAAAATCTACATTAATGGGAATGTTATTTGGAATGTACATGCCGGAAAAGGGAACTATAAAGATAAATGGGAAAGAAGTTAAAATTTCTAATCCTAATATA
>JARIDB010000135.1 GCA_029257045.1 Clostridium sp. | reverse complement strand
CTTTCCATTCCGAACAGGAAAGTTAAGCTCTACAGCGTCGATGGTACTGCATGGGTGACTGTGTGGGAGAGTAGAACGTTGCTAGGTTAGTAATAAAAAGACTTAAGATTTATCTTAAGTCTTTTTTGTTGTATAAATAATACAACAGGTTCTACCTGTGGTTCCGGAAAGCTTTTATCTATGAGTAGAAAAAGTAAAACCTCCAATGTATTATAAAAGTAGATTTGCCGACCACAGTTTATAAACAGAGGAGGACCGTAATGGATAATGAGTTTAGCACATAGCAAATGGAATTGTAAATATCATATAGTCTTTGCACCTAAGTATAGAAGACAAGTTATATATGGGAAAATAAAAGTAGATATAGTGATAATATTGAGTAAGCTTTGAGATCACAAAGGTGTAGAAATAATCGAAGCAAATGCATTCAAGGATCATATACATATGCTAGTAAGTATACCACCTAAACTTAGTGTTTCTCAATTCATGGAATATTTGAAAGGGAAAACCTCTCTTATGATATTTGATAGACATGCAAATTTGAAATATAAATATGGCAATAGACAATTTTGGTGTAAGGGATATTACGTAGATACGGTAGGAAGAAATAAAAAAGTTATTGAAGAATATATAAGAAATAAAATACAAGAAGATTTAACATATGAACAAATGAGTTTAAAAGAATATATAGACCCGTTTAAGGGGGAGCCGGTAGTGAAAAGCAAAAAATAAACACCTTTTAGGTGTAGAAGTAAAAGTATGCGGTTGGCAAACTGTTCAGGGTGCGAGTAGCACTGCCATTAATATGACCTTATAGGGCTAAAGTAAACCACCTGTTTTACGGGTGGTCATGATTCACCCAATATCGATGTGTATTACGTGTATTAATTAATGAAAGTGCTAGATAGGGCCCATAAGGCAACCTATAACTTAAGAGAAGTGTGTCTCCATAGTGAAGTAAAATCTGAAGGAAGTCTGAGAAGGACTGCTGTGGCCTGATAGATACAAACAATATTTGAAGATTAATTATATGGGTAAACTTGCACAATAAAGGAAAGCTCAATAATTATATGAAAATAGATAAAGTAAACTTGGAAGATAGATGAAGGTAAAGTATAAAAGCTTACCTGAAAAATAGAAAGTTGATAGAAGGAAAATATAAACCAGGCCTTTTAAAAGGATAAAGATAATAAAGTTAATCATGATATTTTAATAAATAAACTTACCCAAAGAATATCATACTGAATTTTGAGGAAAGAGTATGGAATATATAACGAATTTATTTGAAGAAAAGCTAAAATTGAAAGGAAATAAAAAAATTAATATGTTTCATTTTTGGTTTTGGCATGCTTTTTCTATGGGTATGAAAAGTAAAAGGTATTAGACATAAAGAACTAAAAAGAATTAGAATATTCTTAATATAAGCTTATAATATAGATATATAAGGGGTTTTAGAAAGCGGTTTTTTAATACAAATAAAAAACTATAAAAATATTAATAAAAGCTGTTGACATATTATTTAATACTCTATATAATAAGTAATTGTTGAGAGAAAAACATCCCAAAAAAACATCTGGTGATGATGGCATAGAGGAAACACTCCTTTCCATTCCGAACAGGAAAGTTAAGCTCTATAGCGTCAATGGTACTGCATGGGTGACTGTGTGGGAGAGTAGAACATTGCTAGGTTTTTTTTATTTTGGGGGTATAGCTCAGTTGGGAGAGCACTTGCCTTGCACGCAAGGGGTCAAGGGTTCGAATCCCTTTACCTCCACCAAGTAAAGCTACGATTTTTATCGTAGCTTTTTTGATATCTAAATATAATTTGATAAAAAAAATATATAATGTTATGATTTGTGTATATTAGGATTTTAATATATAAAAGGTGATATAAAATGATTTATAGAGTTAAACAATTTATATGGGGATTAATTTCCTTATATAAAAAAATAGATTACGATTATATAAGAAGATATTTAAATAAAGATGAATTATTATTATTTGATAAATTAAAAATAAATGATAAACACCATTCTATAAGAG
This sequence comes from Clostridium sp., assembly GCA_029257045.1. Taxonomy (GTDB): domain Bacteria; phylum Bacillota; class Clostridia; order Clostridiales; family Clostridiaceae; genus Clostridium. The sequence continues at coordinate 29,172 of JARIDB010000135.1, read as the reverse complement.
TTTGCAAAGATGCTATAAGTTTTAATTATAATTTAAGTGAAAGTGAAAAGGTTGAGGAAATTAAATTAGGAAAGTCTGCATTACTTCATGACATAGGTAAGAGTGTTTTATATTTATCTCTAATTGATAAATCGTTAATAGTTGTTTTACATAAGATAACTAAAGGAAATATAAGAAAATATAAAGGTAATAAAAAGGTAAATATATACTATAATCATCCTAAAGAAGGATATGAAATTTTAAAATTAAAAAGGTATGATAGAGAAATTTTAGAGGTAGTTAGAGATCATCACAAAAAGGTTTATAATAAAAACAATAAGTATTTAGATATTATAGCGTGTTGTGATAATAAAAATTAATATAGAGGTGTATTTTGTGAGAGCTTTAGATAGAAGAGATGAAATTTTCAGGATAATACTAAATAGTAATAAAGCTATTAAGGGACTTGAACTTGCGCAAATATTTCACGTGACAAGGCAAGTAATAGTCAAAGATATAGCTATATTAAGAGCTTCTGGAAAGGATATAATAGCAACACCAGAAGGCTATATATATAATAAGCAATTAAATAGAATAAAGAAGATTATTGCTGTAAATCATAATGAAAATGATACTGTAAATGAATTAGAAACCGTAGTTAAGTACGGTGGAATAATTGAGGATGTTATTATTGAACATTCTATATATGGAGAAATAAGGGCTAGTTTAATGATAAAAAATTTACACGATTTAAATAAGTTTATTGATAAGTTTAATTCTAACGGAAATAAACCACTTTCTAATTTAACAAATGGTGTACATTTACATACTATATCTGCTGATAGTGAAGAAGAGATTAATTTAATAGAAGAAGAATTAAAAAATAGAGGATTTTTACTTTAGGGAGGTTGAAAAATGGATTATGATATATTAATACTTGGTGGTGGAATAATAGGATGTTCTGTCGCTTATGAATTATCTAAATATAACTTTAATATAGCTTTAATTGAAAGAGATTATGATATAGCAGATGATATAGCATTTTTTAATACTTCAATAGTATATGATGGATCAGAAACATCTGATGATGTTATGTCAGGTCTTGAGTATATAGGTAATTCAATTATAATGGAGACTTGTGAGAAGTTTAATGTCCCATTTAAAAAGATTGGGGCATTAAGAGTAGTAAGTGATGACAATGGGGTAAGAAAGTTAGAAGAAATGCATCAAAGGGCTATAAGTAGGGGTATTGAGGGGGTTTATCTAATTGATGATAAGGATATATTTGATATAGAACCTAATATTAAGAGAAATGTTAAAAAGGGTTTATATTCTGAAAATACTGCAATAGTAGCACCTTATGACTTAGCTATTGCCTATGCTGAGGTAGCAGCAGATAATGGGGTTAACTTCAGGTTAGAAGAAGAAGTTTTAAATATGCAAAAGTTAAGTAGTGGCTTTAGAGTGACTACAAATAAAAATAAATTTACTTGTAAGGTAGTTATTAATACAATTCCACATGAAATATATATAAAAAAGAGCGGCAAGGTAGAAGAAAATGAGGGACTTTTATCAGAAGAGAGCTTTAAAAATATGAGTTATTTGTTAGTAGATGATAATTATGACAATAAGTTTAATAAGATAGTTATAGAAACATTTGATAAGGATACATTTGTATTAAGTGCACCAACAACTACAAATGGATCCTTAATAGGAATAAAGAGTCGTGAAAAAACTAGTCTTTATGACAATTTAATTCACGCCAATAAATTAGTTCCTAATATTGAAAAGAGAAATATTATTAATATTTTTAGAGAAAGTTATAATAAGGACTCTATGATTATAGATGATAGTGAAATGGATATAGGTTATATAAGAGTCACAGGTACACACTATGGTAAGATAACTATTGCTCCAGCTATTGCACAAATGATATGTGAAAAAATAGCTAATAACTTAAAATGCATTCTAAAAAAGGACTTTGTAGATAAAAGAAGAGAATTATATAAGTTTAGGGGACTAAGTAAAAAAGACGCAAACGAGTTAATATCATTAGATAATAGATATGGTAATATTATATGTTCATGTAATTATATATCAGAAGGAGAAATTATAGATTCTATTAGAAGACCAATGGGAGCAAGGACTGTAGAGGGAGTTAAAAGGAGAACAGGATCAGGATTTGGTAGTTGTCAGGGAGCGTACTGTCATGAAAAGATAGTAAATATATTAGCTAGTGAACTAGATAAAAAGGTTACTGAAATAGTAGATGATTCAAAAAATTCAAGAGTTCTATCTAGCAGAGTTAAGGAGTTTGATGATGTATAGTAGTGACGAACTTAAAGATAAGGGAATTTTTACTTCAATAATAAGAATAAAAGAAGGTGGAAAATACAAAGTTGTACCAGTAAGAACCAATAAGGAAGTACCAAAAGATATGTGGATGGAAATATCTAAAGTTATTTCAAGGTTATATTCTAATATTCCAATTAAGGTAGGAGATGTTATTTGTAAAAATATACTTAATACAGGGATAGATATAATAAGTACAAAAGATATAGAATAAAGATAACTTATATGAACTTCAGGGAAAATCAAGTTTTATAATAAAACATGATAATAATAACGAACATTTTAATTCATATAAAAATGAGTATAGAAGTAAAGTAGAAAATTAAAACAAATTGGGGATTGACAGAAAGAGGATAATATTATATATTTATAAATAATATGATAAGTTTAATAAACCATAGAAGAGAATAGTAGTAATAAATACATTTTAAGAGAGTCGATGGTTGGTGAAAATCGATAATGATATATTATGAATCCACCTCTGAGGGATTACGACGAGTAGTACGGATTTAAACCGTTAGATTTAATTTAAGAGAATAGTATAGTATACTATTAATTAGGGTGGCAACGCGGAATCTTTCGTCCCTTTACATGGGAGACAAGGATTCTTTTTTTATTGTTTAAAAATGAAGGGAGATATATTAAGATGTTAGATTTAAAAAGAATAAGAAATAATCCAGAAGAAATTAAGGCAGCTTTAAAAAATAGGGGAGAAGATTTCAATGAATCAACTATTGATGAAATTATTTCTTTAGATGAACAAAGAAGAAGTATTTTAGTTGAAGTTGAGATTTTAAAAAATAAAAGAAATCAAGTTTCATCTGAAATACCGAAACGTAAAAAGGCAGGGGAAGATGTATCACCTATAATGTCTGAAATGAGAAATCTTGGAGATGAAATTAAAGAACATGATAATAAACTTGCAGATATAAATTCAAAAATAGAATATATTATGTTAAGAATGCCTAATATACCAAATCCACAAGTTCCAGAGGGAGATACAGATGAAGATAATGTTGAAATAAAAAAATGGGGAGAACCAACTAAGTTTAACTTTGAACCAAAGGCTCATTGGGATTTAGGAACTAGCTTAAATATATTAGATTTTGAAAGAGGTGGTAAAATATCTGGTTCAAGATTTACTATATATAAGGGGATAGGTGCAAGGTTAGAAAGATCTATAATAAATTACTTTATAGATAAGCATACTTTTGAAAATGGATACGAAGAAATACTTCCACCCTATATGGTAAATAGAGAAAGTATGGTTGGAACAGGACAATTACCTAAATTTGAGGAAGATGCATTTAAGGTTGAGAATAATGGATTCTTTTTAATCCCAACAGCAGAAGTTCCAGTTACAAACATGTATAGAAATGAAGTTTTAAAAGGTGAAGAATTACCAATAAAACATGTATCATATACAGCTTGTTTTAGAGCAGAAGCTGGATCAGCTGGTAGAGATACAAGGGGACTTGTTAGACAACACCAATTTAATAAGGTTGAACTAGTTAAATTCTGCAAACCAGAACAAAGCTATAATGAACTAGATAAGCTTGTAAAAGATGCAGAATCAGTATTACAAGGATTAGGATTGCCATATAGAATAGTTAGAATATGTAAGGGGGATTTAGGGTTCACAGCAGCATTAAAATATGATATAGAAGTATGGATGCCAAGTTACAACAGATATGTTGAAATATCAAGCTGTTCAAATTTTGAAGACTTCCAAGCTAGAAGAACGAATATTAGATATAGAGAAACACCAAAGGATAAACCACAATTTGTTCATACATTAAATGGGTCAGGGGTAGCTATAGGAAGAACTGTTGCAGCTATATTAGAAAATTATCAAAGAGAAGATGGAACAGTTAAAATTCCAGAAGTTTTAAGAAGATTTGTTAACTTTGATGAAATAAAAAAGTAATGTATAAAGTATGAATAAATAAGTTATATATATGAATGAATAGTTTATGTAGTCTGATAAGTAATTATAATAAGATTAGCTACTAATATTTTAATACTAGTAGCTAATCTTATTAATCTTTTAGATAGTTTAATAACTTTATAAAATCTACTTATGATAATTAGGGTAATAAAAAAATTGATTAAAGGATAAAATAATACAAATATGTTTTAAATTAAACATAAAAGTATCTGTTGACAATAGAAAATTCAGTTGTTATAATAATAAATGTCGTAAGGCTACTATCATGGAGAGATGGTCGAGCTGGCTTAAGGCACCGGTCTTGAAAACCGGCGTACCTTTACGGGTACCGTGGGTTCAAATCCCACTCTCTCTGCCAAAAACATCTAGCATTTTTGTTAGATGTTTTTTATTTATATAATAAAACATATGTAAAAAAATTAAAATTTAAAAATTAAAAAGTAATTGACAATATATATACTAATTGATATAATAATATTTGTCGCAAGATGATACGGAGAGATGGTCGAGCTGGCTTAAGGCACCGGTCTTGAAAACCGGCGTACCTTTACGGGTACCGTGGGTTCAAATCCCACTCTCTCTGCCATTTAAATATTAATTTTAAAATAGAAGACACATGGAGAAATACTCAAGTGGCTGAAGAGGCGCCCCTGCTAAGGGCGTAGGTCGGGCAACTGGCGCCCGGGTTCAAATCCCGGTTTCTCCGCCATAAAAAACATCTAACAAGTTTGTTAGATGTTTTTTATTTATTTCTAGGTTTAAATATGCACTACTATAAAAACCATGTTTTAAGAATATATAAAAGTAACACTAAAGTGAAACTAACACTAAATAATTATGTGAAGTCTTATTTAAATCCAAATTTAAAGTTAGATAGGTTAAATAATTTAAATACTGTAGTTTAGTAAGCTGGGATAAGGCTTAAAGCTTCTTGTAAACAGTTTCTGGAAGTGGTATACTATTTTCATTAATGTGATAAATATTTTCTATATAGGAGGTTAATTATGGATAAGAAATATGTTGTTGGTGTTGATTTAGGTGGAACTAAGATATACACAGCTTTAGTTGATTTAGAAGGAAAGATTGTAAAGGAAGTAGTTGTTAAGACAGAGGCTGATAAGGGTGAAACTGTAGTTTTAGAAAGATTATTAAATACAATTGATACAGTTTTAGATGGCATAAATAAAGAAGAAGTTAAAGCAATAGGTGTTGGATCACCAGGACCATTAGATATTGAAAATGGATTGATAGTATATACTCCTAATTTACCATTTAAAAACTTTAAAATAGTACAACCTATAAAGGAAAGATATAAAATAGATACTTATTTAGATAACGATGCTAACGTAGCTACATTAAGTGAATACATGTTTGGCGCAGGCAAAGGAAGCCGAAATATGGTATTTGTAACTGTAAGTACAGGCATTGGGGGCGGAGCAATTTTAAATGGAAACATTTATAGGGGTAGTACATCAAATGCCTTGGAAATTGGACATATTACAGTAATGCAAGGTGGCCCAAGATGCGGTTGTGGTAATACTGGATGTGCTGAGGCTTTGGCTTCAGGGACAGCAATAATGAAAAGGGCAAGAGAAGCTACTCAAAGTAAAGCGGAAACATCCCTTAAGGATTATGAAGTTGTAACAGCAAGGGAAGTTTTTATTGAAGCTGAAAAAGGCGATAGGGTTAGTAAAGATATATTAGATAATGCCTTATCATATTTAGGAATAACTATAGCTAATATAGCTAACTCCTTTGATCCAGATAAGATAGTTATTGGTGGAGGGGTAAGTGAAGCTGGAAGAATAGTATTTGATAAGATAGATGAAGAGATGTCAAGAAGGGCTTTAAGGAATATATATGAAAATTGTAAGATAGAAAAGGCTTTATTAGGGAGTAAGGCAGGAGTATTAGGTGCAGCAGCATTAGCAATACTAGAAAGCAAGTAATAAAAATTAAGTAATAACGATAAGCTTTAAAAGAGGTCAGAACAATTAGAATAAGTTAAGTTATATATTAAGGAGATACTATATTTAAAGAATTTAGTATTTCCTTAAATTTTTATATTTAAAGTAAATAATTAAAAGATAAAAGATAAAGTGTTACCTTTATCTTTTAATAGTTATGAAATCATTTATAATTATGTTAAGAAGATTTATATATTAATAAGATAAAATTTATGCTATAAGTCAACAATAAGTAATGAAGGAGGAATGAGGTTATGGGAATTAGATTTATATTTGGAAGGGCTGGTACAGGTAAAACTACTTTTTGTTTAAATCAAGTAAAGAGTAGGTTAGAGAAAAAAGGTAATACTAAATTAGTTTTAATCGTTCCAGAGCAATATACTTTTGACACTGAAAAAAAGTTTCTAGATATAGTTACAGAGAAGGGTTTACTAAGAGGAGAAGTTATAAGCTTTAAGAGAATGGCAGATGTAGTTTTTGAAACTTGTGGTGGAAGAACAGACATCAGGATGAATGATTCAGGAAAGAACATGCTTATATACAAGATATTAAAAGATAATTTAAATAACTTAGAATACTTTAATAGAGTAGCAAAGCAACAGGGATTTTCTATGGTTATATCAAAGATTATAACAGAATTTAAAAAGTACAATATTTCCCTGGAAATGCTGGAGACTAGGGAGGAAGAAATAGAAGACGTAGAGTTAAGGAAGAAGATGAGAGACTTATCTTTTATATATAAGGAATTTAATAAGGAAATAGAAAATAAGTTTATAGACGTAGATGATGATTTAACTACTCTTGCAACAAAGCTAAAGGAATGTAATATATATAAGGGCTCAGAAATTTGGATTGATGAATTTACTACATTTACGCCACAACAATTAGAGATAATAAAGCAATTAGCTAAGACTGCTAAAACCGTAAATATAACTTTATGTAGTGACTCTTTAGGGGAATATGTAGATAGGGATTTTACTGATGTATTTGATGCTATAAAAAATACTGAGCAAAGTATTTTAAGAATTATGAAAGAAAATAATATAGGTTATATGGAACCTATAAATTTAAATAAGGGGTTCTCTTATAGGTTTAGAAATAGCGAAGATATTCAGCATTTAGAAAAGTACTTTTTTACTTATCCATTTAAAAGATATTTAGGTGATTCTAAAAATATAAGAATATATAAAGCAAATAATAGTTATGATGAATTAGAAGTTATATCTAAAGATATATTAAATAAAGTAAGAGATGAAGGATATAGATTTAAAGATATAGCAGTAGTTTGTAGAAATATTGAAGATTATGAGAAGATAACCTCTGTTATTTTTAATGAATATAATATACCGTTTTTTATGGATAAAAAAAGAGAAATTTTAAATAATCCATTAGTAATATTAATCATATCAGCCCTAGAAATAATAACAAATAATTGGTCCTATGAAGGTGTATTTAAATACTTAAAAAGCGGCCTTATAAAAATAGAAAAAGAATATATAGATGAACTTGAAAATTATATATTAGCTAATGGAATTAAGGGATACAAATGGACTAGAAATCTTTATGAAAGCGTTGAGAAGGAAGAGGAAAGGAGTGAGGATGAACTAAGGATAATAGAAATAATGGAGGAGATTAGAAATCCTATTATGGACTTTAATGAAAAGATAAAGGGAAAACATTTAGTTAAAGAAATAGCTACAAGGCTCTATGAATTTTTAATAGAACTTAGAATATTTGATACGTTAGATACCTGGCTTGAGGAATTTAAGGAAATAGGGCTTCAAGATAAGGTAAAGGAATATGAGCAAGTTCCAAAAATGGTTATGGACATATTAGATCAAATTGTTGAGGTTTTAGGTAATGAGAAAATAGAGATAAAGGAATTTACTAAAATATTAATATCAGGTTTTGAAGAGAAGGAAATAGGGGTAATCCCTATGGCCCTAGATCAAGTAAATGTTGGAGATATATCAAGAGTAAAGGGAAGAGAAGTTAAAGTTTTATATGTAATTGGAGTAAATGATGGAGTTCTACCTTTAGCAAATAAGGAAGAAGGAATCATATCAGATAAAGAAAGAAACTATTTAAAAGAAATAGGAGTAAGATTAGCGGCAGATACAAAGACAAGAGCTTTTGAAGAACAATTTATTGTTTATACTGCCCTTACTATACCTTCAGATAAGTTAATTATAACCTATCCTATGGCAGATTTTGAGGGAAAGGCATTAAGACCATCTATTATAATACCAAGGCTTAAAAAGATAATGCCGAAGGTTATAGAGGAAAGCGAATTATGTAATATTCAGAATAAAGAAGATAAGTTTAATAAAATAACAACACCCATACCAACTTTTAATGAAATGATTGTAGCGTTAAGATTACAATTCGAAAAGAAAAAGGTAGATGATTATTGGGCTGAGGTTTATAAGTGGTTTGAAAATGATGAGGAGTATAAAAATAAGTCGAAAATAATGTTTAGAGGATTAACTTATACAAACTTAGTAGAAAGGGTCCCAAAAGAAAAGATGAAAAAGCTTTACGAAACAAATAATAAGTTAATGTTTAGCGTATCAAGGCTTGAAAAGTATGCTCAATGCCCCTTTTCTTACTATGTACAGTATGGGTTAAAGGCAAAGGATAGAAAGGTTTATGAGTTTACAGCTCCAGATCTTGGAACATTTATGCATGATATATTAGATGGATTCACAAGTCAGGTCAAGGCTGAGAATTTAGCTTGGTCAGAATTAGATAAAGAAAGGTGCAAGGTAATAGTTGGAGAACTTGTAGATAAAAAGTTAGAAGGAGATTTTAATTCAATATTAAATAGTACAAATAAATATAGATATTTTGCAGATAGATTTAAGAGAACCATAACAAAATCTGTTACTGTGCTATCGGAACAAATGAGAAAGGGCCAATTTGAAGTATTTAAAAATGAATTTGCATTTGGAAGCTATAAGGATGGTGGAGAAATAAAGTTACAATTGCCTTCAAAGGAAATAGTTTATCTACAAGGTAGAGTTGATAGAATAGATACTTTAGACCTAGATGGAAATACTTATATTAAAGTTATAGATTATAAGTCTGGGGCTAAGAAGTTTGATTTAAAGGATGTATACTATGGAATTCAAATCCAGCTTTTAGTGTACTTAGATGCACTACTTAAAAATTCAAAATATATATTAGAAAAGCAATCTCTTCCAGGGGCAATCCTATACTTTAGAATAGATGATCCTATAATAAAATCTAATAGAGAATTACTAGAAGAAGAAATTAAAAATAGTATATTAAAGGAACTTAGAATGAGTGGGTTAATTCTTAAAGATGTAGAGGTGGTTAGAGCTTTAGATGGGGATGTTAATACAACTTCATTAATAATACCAGCAGGCATAAAAAGGGACGGAGAGTTTTCTTCTAATAGCTCTGTTGCAACAGAAGAACAGTTTGAGGTTCTAAGAAAATATGTAAACTTAAAAATGATAAGTATTTGCGAAGAGATGCTTAGTGGGGAAATAAAGATAGAGCCAGCTAAAAAGGATAAAACAGCCTTTTGTACTTACTGTGATTATTCATCAATTTGCCAGTTTGACACAGGTATTGAAAATAACAAATATAAATTGATACTTAAAAAGGATAAAGAGGAAGTTTGGAATCTCATAAATGAAGAAGTTAAAGAAGGGGGGGATTTATAAATGGGAGATACAAAATGGACTGATGACCAACTTAAAGCTATCACTACAAGAGGTTGCAATCTTTTAGTTGCAGCAGCAGCAGGATCAGGAAAAACAGCAGTTTTAGTTGAAAGAATAATAAGGATAATAACAAATGAAGAAAATCCTACAGATATAGATAAACTTTTAGTAGTTACCTTTACTTCAGCAGCAGCATCAGAAATGAGAGAAAGAGTAGCAAATGCAATATCAAAGGCCTTGGAAGTTAACCCAAACTCTAAGGTTTTGCAAAAGCAATTAACGTTATTAAATAGATCGAATATTACTACAATGCACTCTTTTTGCCTAGATGTAATAAAAAACAACTATCATGTTATAGATTTAGATCCAACCTTTAGAATTTCAGATTCAACAGAAAATGAACTTTTAAAGATGGAAGTTATAAATGAAGTATTCGAAGATAAGTACGACGATAAAGATGAAGAATTTAAAAATTTATTAGAAGCTTACAGTGGATCTAAAAACGATGATGCATTAAAAAGCATAGTATTAAATCTATATAAGTTTTCAATGAGTGGCCCATGGCCAGAAGAATGGTTAGTAAAAAAAGCTGAGGAATTTAATATAAACACTATTAAAGATTTAGATAATAGTAATTGGATGAAGGTTTTAAAGGAAACTTTAAAAATAGAAGTAGAAGGATATATAAAGAGTTATGAGAAAGCTATAAGGATAATAGAAAAAACAGAAGGATTAGAACCTTATGAAGAAGGTTATATTAACGAATTAGAATCTTTTAGAGTTCTTTATGAAACCTTGGATTTAGGAATTGAAGAAATAACAAAGGAATTTAATAAAATAAGTTTTCCAAGATTAAAGACTATTAAGAAGTCTAATTTATCAGATGAAGATAAACAGAATTTAGTTAAGTCTATAAGAGATAGTGTAAAGAAGAAGTCAAAAGGTCTTATTTCAAATATATTCTCTAGTACAAAGGAAGAATCTTTAGATGTTATAAGAAAGTCATATCCTTTTATGAAAAGTTTAAGCCTTTTAGTATTAGAGTTTATGGATAAGTTTAATGAAAAGAAACGAGATAAAAATATATTAGACTTTAATGATTTAGAGCATTTATGTCTTAAGATATTAACAGAAAAGGATGAAAATAATAATACAATTCCATCTAAGGTAGCAGAAAACTTAAGAGAAAACTTTGATGAAGTTTTAGTAGATGAATATCAGGATTCTAATAATGTACAAGAAACTATAATAGAATTAGTTTCAAGAAAAAATCTAGATAATCCAAATGTTTTTATGGTTGGAGATGTAAAGCAAAGTATTTATAAATTTAGGCAAGCAAAGCCTGAATTGTTTTTAGAAAAGTATAATACTTACCCATTGGAAGAAGGTAGTAAAAACAGAAAGATACAACTATATAAAAACTTTAGAAGTAGGGAAGAAGTAATAGATGGTGTTAACTATATATTTAAGCAAGTAATGTCTAAGGAAGTTGGAGACCTTGAGTATAATGAAGATGAATCTTTAAACCTTGGAGCAAGTTATCCAGATGTCGGAGAAGAGGATAATACTGAAGTTGGAGGCCCAATAGAACTCCATATATTAGATAAATCAGGAGCCTTTAAAGGTGAAGAAGAAAAAGAAGAGGAAAGTAGTGAAGAATATAATGAAGAAGAAGAAGAAGATATAGATGATATAGCTTTAGAGGCTAGAATTGTTTCAAAAAGAATAAAGGAATTAATAAACATAGATGAAGAAAAAAAGTCATTTAAAATCTTTGATAAGGACCTTGGTGAATATAGAAATATTAAGTTTAAGGATATAGTGATTCTTCTAAGAGCTACGAAGAACTGGGGAGAAGTATTTTTAGAGGAACTTGGTTCACAGGGAATACCAGTTTATGCAGATACAGCAACAGGATACTTTGAAACTATTGAAATTAGAACTATGATGTCCTTATTAAAAGTAATAGATAATCCAATGCAAGATGTTCCTATGATAGCAGTCCTAAAATCTCCCATTTTAGGGTTTAATGCAGAAGAATTAAGTGATATTAGATTATTAGATAGTAAAAAATATTTTTATCAAATAGTAAAAGATATATCCGAAGATGTCTATGATATAAGTGAAGAGTTAAAGTTTAAATGTAGTGAGTTTATAATGAACTTAAATAAATGGAGGCACAAGGCTTTATATATTTCAATAGATGAATTTATTTGGTACTTATATATGGATACAGCCTACTACGGATATGTAGGAGCTATGCCAAATGGAAAACTTCGTCAAGCGAACTTAAGGATATTATTTCAAAGAGCTAAGCAGTTTGAAAAAACAAGCTTTAAAGGGTTATTTAACTTTATAACCTTTATAAATAAGCTAATAAACAATCAAAATGATTTAGGAAATGCAAAAATCCTAGGAGAATATGAAGATGTAGTTAGGATAATGAGCATCCATAAGAGTAAGGGGCTAGAATTCCCAGTAGTTTTCACTTCGGGATTTGGTAAAAACTTTAACTTAAGAGATACAAGTAATTCCATTCTTTATCATGAGGATCTAGGCTATGGGCCGGATTATGTTAATTTAGGAAGTAGGGTATCTATAAGCACCATAGCAAAAGAGGCCATAAAGAAAAAGTTAATATCAGAAACCATATCAGAGGAAATGAGAATATTATATGTCGCATTTACAAGGGCGAAGGAAAAACTAATAATAACAGGTGCAACTAGGAATTTAGAAAAGGCTATAAATAAATGGGCTTCAGCAGCTAGTATGGATAAAGATATTATTCCAGCAGTAGAAGTAATTAAGGAAAGAAATTATTTAGGATGGGTTGGAATGGCTGTAACTAAACATATAGATGGTAAGGATATAAGAAAATATATAGGGGTTCTTGATGATGATGTTGTTTATGACAATTCAAAGTGGACTGTTAAGATGTGGACTAAAGAAAGTTTAGTTGTGGATAAAAGTTCAAGTACTGTGGAAGAAAAAGAGGAAGAAAATTTATTTATAAATAAAGAAGTTGAAAGTATAGATAAAGAAATAAAGAGAAGATTAGATTATAAATATAAGTATAAAGATATACTTAAGATTCCAAGTAATATTTCAGTGTCAGATCTTAAGAAGTCTCTTTATAATAATGAAGATGATGAATTAAGAACAGTAAGTACTTATGGAGAGGTAGAATCTATAAAGCCAAGGTTTATGCAAGATAAGAAGGGGATATCAAAATCTGAAAGAGGTACTATAGCTCACTTAATTATGCAAAATTTAAATCTAGATAGAGTTGATAATAAAGAAGAGATAGATGAGCAAATTGATATGTTAAAAACTAGTTCACTAATAACTGAAGAGGAAGAAAAGGCTATTTCAAATATAAGGTTTATTGATTTCTTTAAAAGTAATATAGGAAAAAGACTCTTAAGTTCATATAAGTGTAATAAGCTAATTAAAAGAGAGTTACCATTTTATACAGAAATAAGCACATTGAATATAGATAATAAGTTAGATGAAAAAGTCTATATGAATGAGAAGATAAGACTTCAAGGAATAATTGACTGCATTTTTGAAGAAGAAGATGAGATAGTCTTAATTGACTATAAAACAGACTACGTTAAACTTGGGGAAGAAGAAAAGGTAATAAATAAATATAAAATACAGATTAAATATTATAAAGAGGCTGTTGAAAAGGTTACTGGGAAAAGGGTTAAAGAAGCTTACCTTTATTTATTTAGTATAAATGAGCAAGTAAAGATGAATCTAGAAGAACTTTAATAAAAATAATGCTAGAGAACCTATAGTAATGAAAATATTTCAGACTATAGGTTCTCTATTTTATTTATTAGAAAGGATTTTGATAATCTTAAAAGTGTAGGCCTACTATTTAGTTCTGGGTTTATAAGAACTTTATTTAATAAATAATCTAGGATTAGACCAACTTCTTTACCATTTTTAATAGAAAGTTCTTTTATTAAATCATTACCTTTTATATTTAGATCTTTTACAAGTAATGGTTCCTTATTATATATTATTTCATTTACTAAGGATTCTATATAATCAACCTTTTTTAAAAAAGGCTTAGGATTATCTAAAGAATTAATATCTGATCTTTGAAGATTAAATAAAAGAGGTAATATATCTATAGGAACATCAGTAATTAGTTTTTTAACATCATATTTAGAGGGAAGATTATTTGGATTAGGAACTAAGTGATGTTCAATTAGTTTAGAAACGTATTTAATAGTTAAATTATCAAATCGTAAATCTTTAAGTATTCTTCTTGAAAGATTAGCTCCTTCTATATTATGAAGAGGAAATCTATAGGTTCCATCAGATTCCAGTGTTAAGGTATTAAGTTTTCCTACATCATGAAAAAGAGCTGCAAGTCTTAAATATAAGTTGCTTTTTGTGTTATCTAATACCCTTAATGTATGAGAAAATACATTTTTGTTATGTTTTACAGATAAGGGGCTAAAATTAATTAAACTACTAATTTCAGGTAGAATAATTTCTAAAAGGCCGCATTTAGATAAAAGTTCAAAACCTTTGGATGGTTTTTTTGAAATTAGTATTTTACAAAGCTCATCCCTAATTCTTTCTTTACTGATATTTTCAATTAAATGCTTGTTTAATTGAATTGCTTTAAAAGTATTTTCTTCTATTTTAAAGTTGAGTTGACAAGTAAACCTAATAGCTCTTAGCATTCTTAGAGAGTCTTCTTGAAATCTAATGTTAGGGTCTCCAACAGATTTTATAATTCTGTTATTTAAATCTTCTAGTCCATTAAAATAGTCAACTAATCCTAAAGTATTATTGTAAGCTAAAGCATTAATTGTAAAATCTCTACGGGATAGGTCATCTCTTATATCTGTAACAAATGCTACAGATGAAGGATGACGATTATCAATATAAATGCCTTCAGTTCGATAAGTTGTAACCTCATAGTTATCACTATTTAAAACTATAGTTATAGTTCCGTGTTTAAGACCAGTTGGAATAGTCTTTTCAAATAAAGATAGTGTTTCTTCTGGTTTTGCAGAAGTTGTTATATCATAATCCTTTGGAGTTTTATTTAATATTGAATCACGAACACAACCACCAACCATAAAGGCTTCGTGGTTATTATTGTAAAAATTATTTATTATAAATTCGACTTCTTTTGGGATAAAAATTTTCATAAAAAACCTTCCTTAAATTATAAATATAGATATATTTTATCATAATATTTATTAATTAAGTTTAAGATAAGGAAAGATTCAATTTATGTATATAAAAAAAGGATGCAAATCCTTTTAATTGATTATTATTTTAGTATTATCTTCAATGTTATCATATAACCATTTAGCATCTTCAACATTTAATCTTACGCAACCATGAGAAGAAGGCTGCCCTAACTCATCATCTAATATTATGCTTTGAGTTTTATCGAAAGGTACTGAATGAAATAAGTAATCACCCATAAATTGAACCCAATATTTTGCACCTTGTTTAAACTCCTCAGAATAAAACCATTCACCTCTATCAGTTACATCAAATATGCCCTTTGGAGTTTCTTTACCAGCTATCCCGGTGGAAGAATCAAAGGTTCTTATTAGATTCCAATTATCAGATGAACCTTCATAAACATAGGTTTTTTGTTCATCCAAATTTAAGTAAACAAAATGATTAGTTAAACTATTTATAGCTAAGCTATTAACATTAGATAAAGTTATAGACTCTAAAATGGCACTAGAGGTATATTCAGTTTCACCTTGATATTCCTCTTTAAACATTTCAATAGAGTTTATTTTGTTTAAGATATCCTTATCATTTTCTTCAAGTATAGAAGTATCATAGTTGGTTAAGATATTTAACGCTTTAGTATAATACTTATTTGCAACTAGTTCATCGATAGATTCAAGTAAGTACCTTTTATAAGCAGAAGGAATTTTATTTAAGTAATCTTCAGCTAAGGTAGATTTATAGCTTAAGGTCTTTGAATTAGAAATAACTAATTCTAAGTATTCTAAAGACTTTTTATAGTCATTATTATTGTAAGAAGTTATAGCTAGGTTAATATAATTATCTAAATCTTCACTAGATAAAGTAGAACTAGTACTGTTATTAGAGCTATTAGAAACAGGTAAGGTAATATTATCTGAGTTTAAAGCTAATATTAAGTCATCTAAAGAACTACTTAAAATATTATAATTTTTAACTTCCTTTAAAAGAGATAGTGCTTCGGAATTTGATATGTCTTTATTTTTCAAGGAATTACATATAGTTTCAACTACATCTACAAAATAATTATTTAAATCTCGTGTAAGCTTTTTCTTTTTCAGGATGAAAATTTTATCATCTAAAACAGTTTTTGCTTCTTCAAAATTGTGATTATTAAATAAGTAATAGAATTTAGATGTAGATTCCTGATAATTTGAATTTAACAATAAGGTTAATCCAAAGGTTGAAAATGAAAATAATATTATAATAGAAAGAAGAAAAAAAATTGAAAGACTTTCTTTTCTTTTTCTTGCAGACATTTAAACACCTCCTAGTATTATATATTATAAGCATTAACAAAAATAACGAAAATTAAACATAATAAACCACTTTCTACAAACATACATTGTTTATAAATCACTTAGTATATGTTAAGATTAAAAGAAATAGTTTTTATTATTAAACTTATATAGGAGGATGTTATGGGGTTTATAAGTAAATTTATAAATAAGGTTAAAATAAGTATATTTAAAATAAATAAGTATGATGAATTGATAAAAGAACAGCTATCTTCAGCAATAGGTTATGCATTATTATTAAGTATAATATTAGGCTTTTTAGGCGGAATTTATGGATCGTATGAAATTAAGCAAACAAAGAATGAAATAGTAGGATTTTTAGAAAATGATGAAAATAAGTTTACTTTAGAAAATGGAATTTTAAATTTTGAGAAATCCCCTATCAAATATGAAAAAGGTAAATTTATATTATATATTGATACTATTAAGAATAAGGATGAAATAGATTCATTAAGAAATATCTTAATACATAAGGACTATTATATGGCTATTTTAAAAGATGGAATTATTATAGATGTTAATGGATATACTCAACAGCTTAGTTTTATAAAGGATGGAAATATATTTAAAAATGATGATTTACTAGTAAGTATAAATAGGTATGGGTTCCTCGGAAACCTTATATTTGTAATTAACATAATTCAAATATTTATAGGTATGATTATAGATACAATGTTACTTTATATAGTTGCTCAAGTAGTAAATAGATTAGAAAATAAAAAAATATCTTATAAGGATATACTTAAGATTTGTATTCATTCAATAACTTTTGCAACCATATTAAATCAAATAACTTATTTAAATTCATTAGGATTTATAATAAGTGGTTTATATTTAACTATATCTATAAAAAGTATTAATAAAATTATTTAATTTAAATTACAAAATAAAAATAAAAATTGAAAAAAATGGAAATGAACCTTGATGGTAATAATTGTATATGATAAAATAAATATTGTGGGATTATTTTTTAAATAGAAAACCACTTATTTTGAAAGGATATAGATATATGTGTATTAAAGATAAAAAAGATAACAACATTTTAGAGAACCTTAATACAAATGAATTATTCCTAAATATAGATACAAATGATTTACTATTAAATATTAATACAAATGAAATGATTTTTAATGATTCAAATTTAGAATTAATTAATGTAATAACAGAACTTAAAGAAAAAAACATAAAATATGATAATTTTTTAATGAATATAACTCATGATTTGAGAGGACATCTAAATATAATATTAAGTATAATGCAGGTTATAAATAAAGGAGATTTAGGGATTAAAGATAAAAAGGCTTTAGAATATCTTCAGGCAATAAAAAGAAATAGTCTAAAAATGCTTAGGCTTATTAATAATTTAATAGATACTAACAAGTTAGAGAATAGATATTATATTTTAAATAAGAAAAATGTAGAAATAATATCTTTAATTGAAGGAACTATAAATTGTATAGATAAGTATGCGAGACAAAAAGATATCCAATTAGTTTTTGATACAAATAAGGAAGAATGTTTTATGGCAGTAGATTCAGAAGTTATTGATAGAATAATAATGAACTTAATATCAAATGCCATTAAGTTTTCTGATTCAGGAACTAACATATATATAAATATGTTTATCTATAATGAGGAAATAAAATTATCTATAAGAGATGAGGGGCCAGGTATATCAAAAGAGTATCAAAGTAAGATATTCAATAGATTTTATCAAATGGAAAACAAGAGTTCTTCAGAGACTGCTGGAAGTGGAATAGGCCTTGATTTAGTTAGTAATTTAGTTAAGTCTCATGATGGTTTTATGGAGTTAAATAGTGTTGAGGGTGTAGGCTCAGAGTTTATAATAACAATTCCAATTACAGAGGTTGAGGAAGAAAAGGATTATACATTTAGAGATAGCGAAAATAAGATACAAATGTTAGAAATTGAATTTTCAGATCTATATAGTTAATAATTAGTAATGTCTTCTTGATTTATTCAGCAACATATGATAATATTAGCTTGTTAAAATTTTATAAGCGGTGGTAGCTCAGTTGGATAGAGTAGCTGGCTACGAACCAGTTGGTCGTAGGTTCGAATCCTATCCGCCGTACCATATAAACCCTAGAAGTTGTAGAACTTCTAGGGTTTTTTTATATTATTACTAATAGATAATGAGGGGGAAAATAAGGGTTTATTCAAACTTGGTAAAGGTAGGTAAAAGATTAAAAATTAATAAACTAAAGTTTCTTTGGGTAAATTATACTTATAGAATATAAAAATAAGATAAGATGAGGATAAGATTATGAATATAGAAGTTTTAATAAATCAATTAGGCGAACATAATGAAAGTAATATTTTAGCAACAAAAAATTTGAAGCCTAAAAAGGTTATTTTTATATATGAAGATAAAGATAAGAGTTTATGTGAAAATATAAAAAAATATTATTTAGAAAATTTCAAAGATATGATATTTGAAGGTATCAAGATAAATGAAGGTGAAATAGATAAAATAATAGATTTAATAAATATATATAAAGATAAGGAAACTATAGTTAATTTAACTTGTGGTAATAAGTTAATTACTATAGTTTTAGCTACTATTTCAAGAAAGAACCAATTAAAATCAATATTTATTGATATGAAAAGAAAACAAAGCTATTTAATAGGTGAAGATATAAATAACTTAGAATTAGATTATGAGGATATGATCTTAGATGAAATAGTAAAGGCCTCTGGTGGAGAAATAATTGATGATTCAAGCATTCTAGGGGAAAAAGAGGATTTAAAGTATTTAACTAAAAAAATTTACGAAAACCTTACTTTGTGGCATAAATATAAACAAAAATTATATGATGGAAATATATTTACTCATGATTATGAAGATTCAACTAAGGTTAATATAAATACTAATTTTTTAGAAAAAGATGAAAGAGACTTATTAAATAAGATTCTTGTTAAATTAAAGGATTTGAATGGAATTAATTATATAAAGGATAAAGAAAATCAAATAAAGGTTAATTTTAATAATCGATATTTGAAATCTTTTATTTTTAAAAGTGGAACATGGCTTGAAATTGCTACTAATATAATGATTAGCGAATTAAAAGAAGTAGATGAAGTGAAAAGTGGAGTAATATTTTTATGGAATGATAAAAATAAAGATGTTAAAAATGAAGTGGATGTATTAGCTGTAAAGGACTCTATCGTAATTTGTATATCCTGTAAAGATAGTAATAAATATAATGAAGATACTTTAAATGAACTAGATGTCTATAGTAGCCAACTTGGAGGAGATAAAGTATTTAAAATTCTTGTAGCAACTAAAGAGCCTTTAAAAGCTTTAGTAAAGTTAAGAGCTAAAGAAATGGGAATTAATATAGTTATATTTGATGGAAATGAAGATAAATTTAAAGATACTATAAGGAATATTATCTTAGTAAAGAAATAAAATTTTCAAATTTTGAAATTGTTTTATTTAGTTAATAGTTATAATAAAGATATAAACAATTTATTTAGATGGAGGTATAAAGATGAGTAAGAAACCATTAAAAATAGTTACTATAGGTGGAGGATCAAGTTACACACCTGAACTTGTTGAAGGATTAATTAAAAGGTATGATGAAATGCCTGTAAGCGATTACTGGTTGGTAGACATAGAAGAGGGAAGAGAAAAATTAGAGATAGTTGGTGCATTAGCAAAAAGAATGGTAAAAGAAGCTGGAGTTCCAATGAATATACATCTAACTTTAGATAGAAGAGAGGCTCTTAAGGATGCTGACTTCGTAACTACTCAATTAAGAGTTGGATTACTAAAAGCTAGAGTTAAGGATGAAAGAATTCCATTAAGCCATGGATTCCTAGGACAAGAGACAAACGGTGCAGGTGGATTATTTAAGGCACTAAGAACAGTACCAGTTATATTAGATATAGCTAAAGACATGAATGAATTATGTCCAGAAGCTTGGTTGATAAACTTTACAAATCCAGCTGGAATAGTTACTGAAGCTTTATTAAGATATGGTGTACACAAAAAGGTAGTTGGAGTATGTAATGTTCCAATAGGAATGCAATTCTCATTTGCAGACCTTTTAGGCGTTGATAGAGATAGGATTACAGTTGACTTTGCTGGATTAAACCATATGGTTTATGCAGAAAGAGTTTATTTAGATAAAAAAGATGTTACAGAAGAAGTGCTTGAGTTATTAACAGCAAAAGATACTAAATCACAAACTATGGCTAATATAAAAGCTATTGACTGGGATGTAGCTACAGTTAAGGCATTTAAGGTAATACCTTGTGCATACCATAGATATTATTATAAGAGAAATGAAATGGTTGCAAGTGAATTAGAAGAATTCAAAAAGGGTAGAACTAGAGCAGAAGTTGTTATGGAAGTTGAAAAGAAATTATTTGACCTTTATAAAGACGTCAATTTAAAAGGAAAACCTGAAGAACTTGCTAAACGTGGTGGAGCTCATTATTCAGATGTTGCATGTAACGTTATAAATGGAATATACAATGATAAAAATACAGTTATCGCTGTAAATACTAAAAATAATGGAACGTTAAAACAATTTGATGATAATTCAGCAGTAGAAGTTAGTTGTTATGTAGGGAAGAATGGTCCAATTCCAGTAGAAACTGTTACTGAGTTACCAATGTTTGCTCAAGGGTTAGCAGCACAAGTTAAATCTTTTGAAAGATTAGCAGCAGAGGCAGCTTATACTGGAGATTATAACACTGCATTAATTGCAATGGTTACTAATCCTTTAGTTGCATCAGATAAAGAAGGTAGATTATTATTAAATGAAATGTTAGTTGCTCATAAAGATTATTTACCAAAATTTAAAGATGTCATAGAAAAGATCGAAGCTGTTGAAAGAGCCGAATTCTAAATAAAGAAATCAAAGGACTGAATATATTCAGTCCTTTTTTAAGTGTTTTTACAATATAAGTTTCCATATCTTAAATAAATATATTCAACTAAATAACTTAAGTCATATCTATGTCTTTGAATATAGTCTTCATTTGTTGAGTAATTAGGTAAGTAGATAATATAATCACTTCTTTTTTCATACTCAGGCTTGTTGTTATCGGTAATGACAACAACTGTAGCAGGACTTTTTTTAATCTTTGTCCAAAGGCGTTCATGATAAAGAGTAAATTGCCCTGTTGGTGATAAAAGTATAACTAAAGAGTTCTCATCTAAATTATCAGCTAACCTTTCTTGTTCCTGAACATCACTTCTGTGATAAGTTATTTTAGATAGGTTAGCTAGCTTACGTTGTAGTTCCTGAGCCATAAGTTGCGCAAATTGAGTTCCAAATAAACAAACGTTACTATGTGAATAAATGAGCTCAACAACCCTATCTACAATTTTCAAGTCTAAGAAGTTTTTAAGGCCTTCTACTTCCATTATAATTTCAGAGGCCATATTAGAAAGCATAGCTTCTCTTGACAAGTCATAAGAAATTGCATTGGGCTTCATTAAACCAATACTATAATGATCAATATATGTTTTTATATTTTCCTTAAACTGAATAAAGTTAGAATAGCCGAGTTTATGACAAAACCTAGTTATAGCAGCTGGAGATGTATAACATATATCAGCTAGCTTATTAATAGACATATCAGAAATAGACTTGATATTTTTTAACATAGTAAGAGCAATATTATAATTAATATCATTACTTTTACTACTATTTAAAAACAATAATAACCTATAAATTAAATCACCCATAACATACCTCTAAATTAAAATTTTTTACCTATAGTTTCGCCCATTAAAACCTTACATTCAATTCCATTATTACTATGTTCTAAAATGTCTTCATCAATTTTAACAGAATTCTTTTTAAAGAATAGAATTGTTGTAGAACCGCCAAATTTAAAATAGCCCTTTTCATCTCCCTTACAAACAGGATAATTAGGTATATAACTTTGTATTATAGTCCCAACACAGGTTGCACCAACTTCAACATGAAGAATATCACCAAAGTTATCAGATTTAAACAAAGACCATTCTCTTTTATTTTGACAATATAACTTAGGGATTCGCTCTAAAGCCATTGGATTAACAGAATAGTAATTTCCATTAACAGGGTGGCTTTCTAATGGGATTCCATCATCAACAAAGTGATATCTGTGGTAATCTGTAGGACATAATCTTAAAACTAAGCATGTTCCACCATCAAAGGACTTAGCAAGTGCCTCATCAGTAATTAACTCTCCAAGAGTATAATGTATACCCTTAACTTGAATTAATTTATTAACAGAAATATTTTGATAAGCTAACAATCGGCCATCTCCAGGAGAAGAAAGAATATTTGAATTAGGATCAATTGGTCTAGATTCTTTTATAAGCTTTCTAATAAAGAAATCATTAAAGTTTTTAAAATCACTTTTCTTAGATTCACTAATATCCATATCTATATTAAAGTTATCGATAAATTTATTTATCTTGCCTTTACTAAATTTAGTATCGCAAAAGGAACCGTATAATTTAGTAAATAACTTTTTCTTAATAAAAAGCTCTGTAATACCTTTACCTAATGGAGATTCGTAACTCCATTTAATAGATTTTTCGCCAGCTACCTTTTCAGTTTCATAAGTTTTACTTTTTCTATTATAAATTTGTATCATAAGTTACCTCAAAAAAATATATTTTATAATAATATATTAACATAAAAAAGCGCTAATAATTCTAAAAATAATAATTTACTCTATTTATATAAAAAGTATATATTAAAAAATAGAAATAAAGCCATAAGAAAAAACGGAATTTTAATATTATTGTCTTTAACTTGAATAAGTGAGAATAAATAATACAGATTTAGGCAAAAGGGTATAAAAAATATAAAAATTTATAAAATAAAGTTAATATTTTAATGGAAAATCAGTAAAACTTTCTGTATGGAATGAATTAACTTAAAAATAAAGTTGTCCAATATAGAAATTTGTCGTAAAATCATATATGTAGTAAAATAAATAGATATTATAGGAGATATACTACTAGTTATAGTTAGAGTAACTATCATAGCATTCATAGGGGGATTTTAAATGAAGAATATAACTATTAATGGGAACAACGTTACAATAGATAATAATTCAAATTTAATGAAGATAGCTAAGGATAATGGGATAGATATCCCAGCTTTATGTTTCTTAGATGATTGTAGTAATGTTGGACAATGTGGAGTTTGTTTGGTGGAAGTTGAGGGGGAAGAAGAATTACAAAAAGCTTGTTGCCTTACCCCAAAAGATGGAATGATAATAAATACAAATACAGAAAGAGTACAAGAAGAAGTTAAGAAGACAGTATCATTACTATTAGATAAGCATGAATTCAAATGTGGACCTTGTAAAAGAAGAGAAAATTGCGAGTTTTTAAAGCTTGTAATTAAGACTAAGTCTAAAGCTTCAAAGCCATTTGTAGTAGAAGACAGATCTGAATATGTAGATGATAGAAGTAAGTCTATAGTAATAGATAGAACAAAATGCGTTAAATGTGGAAGATGTGTTGCAGCTTGCAAGACTAAAACTGGAACAGAATCCATTAAGTTTATAGATGTAGATGGAGATAGAATTATAGGACCAGATAATTTAAAGTGTTTTGATGAAACAAATTGCTTGTTATGTGGACAATGTGTAATTGCGTGCCCAGTAGATGCTCTGCAAGAAAAGTCTCATACAGATAGAGTAAAAGATGCCTTAGCTGATGAAGAAAAGCATGTTATAGTTGCTATGGCGCCTTCAGTAAGGACTGCAATGGGTGAATTATTTAAAATGGGATACGGAGTTGATGTAACAGGAAAACTTTATACGGCTTTAAGAGAATTAGGTTTTGATAAAGTTTTTGACATAAACTTTGGTGCTGATATGACAATAATGGAAGAAGCAACGGAACTTATACAAAGAATTAAAAGTGGTGGTCCATTCCCTATGTTTACATCTTGTTGTCCAGCTTGGGTTAGACAAGTTGAAAACTACTATCCAGAAATGTTAGGTAATTTATCAAGTGCTAAGTCACCGCAACAAATATTTGGTACAGCAAGTAAGACTTATTACCCAGAGATATCAGGATTAAATCCTAAGAACGTTTATACAGTAACAGTAATGCCTTGTACAGCTAAGAAATATGAAGCTGATAGACCAGAAATGGAATATGAAGGTTTAAGAGATATTGATGCTGTTATAACAACTAGAGAGCTTGCTAAAATGATTAAGGATGCAAAAATTAATTTTGCAAAGTTAGAAGACGGTATAGCAGATCCTGCAATGGGAGAATATACAGGCGCTGGTGCTATATTTGGGGCAACTGGTGGCGTTATGGAGGCGGCTTTAAGAACAGCAAAAGATTTTATTGAAGGTAAAGACTTAGAAAGCATAGATTATGAAGCTGTTAGAGGTCTTGATGGAATAAAAGAAGCAACAGTTGAAATTGCTGGAGAAAACTATAATGTTGCAGTTATTAATGGATCAGTTAACGTATTTGAATTTATGAAAAGTGGAAAGTTTGATGCTAAGAAGTATCATCTTATAGAAGTAATGGCATGTAATGGTGGATGTGTTAACGGTGGAGGACAACCTCACGTTAATGCAACAGATAGATTAACAATTGATATAAGAAAGGTTAGAGCTTCAGTTCTATACAACCAAGATAAGAATATTGTTAAAAAAAGAAAGTCTCATGAAAATGGTGCATTAAATAAGATGTATGATACTTATATGGGCAAACCAGGAGAAGGAAAGGCTCATGAATTATTACATTTCAAATACACTAAATAATAAGATAAAACCAATATAGAAATATTAAAGTAATAAAGAGGTCAGAATTATTTAAATAGTAATTCTGACCCTTTTATAGTTTAAAATCAAATAACTTACTTTATTTACAATAAAATGGAATTGGATTATGATAGATAATATAAGAATAACTATAAGGAGAGTTTTATGACTTACTTTTTAATGATTTTAATATCTGGATTATGGTTTTATGTATATACTATTTATTGTTTTAAGAAAAAGAAGGTTCTATATACTATAAGAGAGAATCTAGTTATCTTAAAAGATAAGCATTTTAGATTACAAAAAGAATTAGGACTAATAAATTTAATAAGTTTTATTATTATTGGTGTTTTCACTTTTTATACAAAAGAAGAATTTAGGATTATATACATTACAGTAGGTATATGTTTTTTTTGGATAAGTAACTATATTATGAAGTATATTTCTATGAAAAAGGGATATTCAATTATGAAAGACCATATTGAATAAAATTGATTTTTAGATATTAAAAATTTATAAACCCTAAATGTGATATAATTTTTATTGATTAATAATTTAGGGGGATTGAAGATGAAATATTTAGCTTCTGATTTAGATGGAACTCTATTTCAACATGACAAAACAATAAGAAAAGAAGATATAGAGGCTATATTAAGGTTTAAAGAAAAAGGAAATAAACTTATTGTATCAACAGGACGAGGTCTTAAAGGAATAAAGGAAGGGTTTAAGAATTACCCTGAAATTGAATATGATTATGCAATTGGGTGCAATGGTGGAGTTATTATAAATAATAAAAGTGAAATAATTTATGAAAATAAAATTTCATCAGATATAGGTAGTCTTATTTTTGAGGAATTATTAAAGATAGAAGGAATACTAATTCATTTCAATGATGAAAAGTTAAGCTTACATTGTGAGGTTGAAAGGCATGAAATTGATAAAGACATTCAGTTAGAATTTCCTTTTGATATAATAATTGAAAGAAAAGAGTTGGTTAAAAGGAAAAATAAGTATTCAATGATAGCATTAATAGTTTTAGATAAAGATATAAATAAGGCTGAAGAAATTAAAGATTTACTTATTGAAAAGTTTGGAGATAAATTAGAAGCTTATAGAAACCAACATTATGTTGATATAGGACCTAAAGACTGCTCTAAAGGTAATGGAATAAAGAAACTTTTAGAGGTTAAGGATATAAGTATTAAAGACATATCAGTAATAGGAGACTCCTACAATGATTTATCTATGTTTGAAATAACTGAAAATAGTTATACTTTTAATTATGCAGAAAAAGAAGTACAAGCTAATGCTAACAAAATAGTTGAAAGTGTAGCAGAATGCATAGACAACATTATTTAGATTAATGAATCATTGGATATGATTATTAACTTTAAAATGAAAGTGTTGGAGGGATAGATATGGGATTCAAGTATTTATATGTTGAGGCTAAAACTAAAGGAATGTTTTCAGAGGCAAACCATAGAGAGTTAGATGAACAATCTTCTTGTTAGAAGAATTATATTGTTATAACTTTAATATAAATTATAGGATAAGTAATATTTTAGCTTGGAGTGTAAATGAAATTAAAAAAAGATAATATTGTGAAGCGTAAATTTAAAAATAAATACGAAACAAGTGAAGATAACAAAGGGATTATAAAAAATATCCTGGGAAATAAAATGATAAGAGTATATTATAGAGTAATTAAAAGGGGATTAAAAAGAATAAATAAATTTAGTATAAGTAAGGATAAAAGGTATAAAGGTGAAAAGGCTGCAAAGTGGGCTTTAGAAAATGTTTATGAAGAGCCGGATTATAGCTCAGATTGTAGTAACTTTGTGTCAAAGTCCTTACATCATGGGGGGATTCCTAGGGATGGAGTATGGTATCCTGGTAGTAACACCTGGGTAAGGGTAATAGAGCTTAGAAATTGGTTAGTTTATAAGGGATATGCTGAAGAATACAAAGATATTTCAAATGCAGATGTAGGGGATGTTATACAGTTATATAGATCAGGATTTAAGGATAAATGGGGTTGGCAACATTCATTGATAGTAACTGAGGTAGATTCAAAGGGAAGAATATTTGTATCTGCCAGAACAAGACCTGCACTAAATGTCAGTATTCTTCAATATTACCCAGGGCCAAATTGGGCTAATATAAGATTATTAAAGATTAATAAAGATTAATAATTAAAATTATTATTTAAACTAATTTATAAAAAAAGTTATAGCAATCGCGCTATAACTTTTTTAAATTTATTTAGTTTTCCTTAAAGCCCTAAGTATTCATCATAGCTCATTGTTCTATCAACAAGTGAACCATCTGCTTTAATATCAATGATTCTATTTGCTATAGTTTGAACGAATTGGTGATCATGAGATGCAAATAAAATTGCACTCTTATAATCTCTAAGACCATTATTTACAGCTGTAATAGATTCTAGGTCTAAATGGTTTGTAGGTTGGTCTAGAATTAATACGTTAGCAGTTGATAACATCATTCTTGATAACATACATCTAACCTTTTCTCCTCCAGATAATACGCTAGCATTCTTTAATGCGTCTTCTCCTGAGAATAACATTCTTCCTAAGAAACCTCTTAGGTATGATTCTGATTGTTCTTCTAAAGTATTTCCTGAGTACTGTCTAAGCCATTCAACTAAAGATAATTCTGATCCTTCAAAGAATTTAGTATTATCTTGAGGTAAATAAGCAGTTGTTATTGTAATACCCCATTTATAAGTTCCAGAATCTGCTTCCATTTCTCCAGTTAGTATTTTAAATAAGGTTGTAGTAGCAATATCATTATCTGAAATTATAGCAATCTTATCATCTTTGTTAACTCTAAAGCTAACGTTATCTAAAACATTAACTCCAGCAATGGTTTTAGATAAACCTTCAACTACAAGAATTTCATTTCCAACTTCTCTTTCAGGTTTAAATCCAACGAAGGGATATCTTCTGCTTGATGGTTCTATATCATCTAATGATATTTTATCTAATAGTTTTTTACGAGAAGTAGCTTGTTTTGATTTAGAAGCATTAGCACTAAATCTTGCAATAAATTCTTGTAAATCTTTAATCTTTTCTTCTTTTTTCTTATTTTGATCTTTAGATAGTCTTAATGCAAGTTGGCTTGACTCATACCAGAAATCATAGTTACCAACATATAATTTAATTTTACCAAAGTCAACGTCAGCCATTACTGTACATACAGTATTTAAGAAGTGCCTATCATGGGATACAACTATAACTGTTCCTTCAAATCTTAAAAGGAAATCTTCTAACCAGTTAATAGCATTTAAATCAAGTCCATTTGTAGGCTCGTCAAGAACTAGAATTCCTGGGTTACCGAATAAAGCTTGAGCTAAAAGAACTTTAACTTTATCTCCTCCAGCTAATTCAGCCATTTTCTTATAATGCATATCAGTGCCTATTCCTAAGCCTTGAAGTAATGATGATGCATCGGATTCTGCTTCCCAACCATTCATGTCGGCAAATTCGCCTTCAAGTTCAGAAGCTCTTATTCCATCTTCATCAGAAAAATCTGTCTTTGCATATAATACATCTTTTTCTTCCATAATTTCAAATAATCTTTTATTTCCCATTATAACTGTTTGCAGTACTTCAAAGTCATCATATTCATAATGGTTCTGACTTAAAACAGACATTCTTGTATTTGCATCTATATGAACATCACCAGTATTTGGCTCTATTTCTCCAGATAATATTTTTAAGAATGTACTTTTTCCAGCTCCGTTAGCACCAATAACACCATAACAGTTACCAGCATTAAACTTAATAGATACGTCTTCAAATAGCTTACGGCCACCGAATCTTAAACCTACGTTTGATACAGTTATCACTAAAAACCGACCTCATTTCTAATTTTATTCATTTCAT
>JARIDB010000127.1 GCA_029257045.1 Clostridium sp. | reverse complement strand
CGAACAAACTTATTTTCTTTCTTAGATATAACCATAACATTCCACTCAATATTACTTTTTAAAGCTCTTTGAGTTATGTTAGATGAACCAATAATAATCTTGTAATTATCTTCATTTTCAAATATGTAAGCTTTAGAATGGAACCCAAGCTCCTTAGTTGCAACAAATACCTTTAGATCAATATTATTAAACTTTCTTATTTTATCTAATGCCTTTGGCTCAGTAAAATTAAGATATGTTGAAGTTAGTATATTCCCCTTAACACCTTTATCTTCAAGATCCTTAAATGTATCAAGTAATAGCTGTAACCCACTAAAATTAACAAAGGCTACACTAAAATAAAACTTCTTACATTCATTTAGACATACCTTTATTTCATCTAATAAATTGCTATTTTCAGAATTAGTAATAAACCTATTTCTTATAAGATATTCCTTATCTTCTATCTCC
Source organism: Clostridium sp. (assembly GCA_029257045.1). GTDB lineage: Bacteria > Bacillota > Clostridia > Clostridiales > Clostridiaceae > Clostridium. Next base: position 929 of record JARIDB010000127.1, on the reverse strand, counting down.
TTATTTTTTATACCATTATAATCTAACTGATTTTCCTTTATTGATATTCCCTCAAAATCTAATAAATCTACTTTCGTTATTTCACTACTCATATTTACTCCTCTACGCCTTTTATATATTAACTATCTTCTTTTACTATTATAAAACTTATCATAATTATTCTTTTTATATTAATTATAAAGTAAAGCATAACAACATTAAAGATATACGAAATTATTATTTATATATAATAATTCAATTTCTCTTGTATTGTTATGTTTACAGTTTTATAAACTTTTACTAATAAGTTATTAATCATGTATATTAAAGTGCACTTTTACTAATAATAAATTTAAAGTATTAATAACAAAGGATAATTTTACTATGGATTATAAACAATGTAGATATTGTAAAGAAATCAAAGAAATAATTATGTTCAATAAAAATATATCCTCTAAAGATGGTCATCAAAAGTATTGTAAGGAATGTAATAAAACTCTTGGTAGACAATATAAAGAAAGAAAAGCAGCTTCTGAAGGTCGTGTAATGATGCCTTATACAACTAAGGAATTTTCAACAATTACAGATGAAGAGCTACTCCAACATATTAGAGATTTTACTAATGAATTCAAAAGGCCTCCAACTACTGCAGATTTTGAAAAAAGTAATAATAAATATCCTCACATGAAAACTTATTATAGACATTTTAAATACTATAAAACTGAAAATAAATTATCCTCTTGGAATGATATTTTGCTTCTTGCAGGAGTTACCCCTCTAGATTCAAAAGACCTTTGGTCTGCTTGGCAATATCTAGTTGAAAAGTCTGCTTCTATTTTGGAAGGTGAATGCTTATTTCAATATTGTGGATTTGGATTAGATTTTAAGCCTGATATATATGTACCAAGTAAACATAAAGTAATAGATGCGGCTACTTCAAATTACGACCA
>JARIDB010000096.1 GCA_029257045.1 Clostridium sp. | reverse complement strand
ACTGAAGTTTCAAAAGATGCTGCATCTGTTATATTAACTGATGATAACTTTGCTACAATAGTTAAATCTGTTGCAAATGGTAGAAATATTTATAGAAACATTAAAAACTCTATAAAATTCTTATTATCAGGTAATGCTTCTGGTATATTATCAGTTTTATATACCTCGCTTTTAGGACTAGCTATGCCTTTCCAAGCAGTACATTTACTATTTATTAACCTTTTAACAGATAGTTTACCTGCTATTGCAATTGGTATGGAAAAACCTCAAGGTGACTTACTTAAAGAAAAACCAAGAGGTAGAAGTTCTTCAATTTTAGATAAAGATTTTGTAAAGGAAATATCCTTTGAAGGTTTAATAATTGCTATATTCACTTTATTCTCTTATCATATAGGATTAAAGTCAGATGCTACTATAGCTTCTTCAATGGCATTTGCTACTTTATGTTTAGCAAGATTATTCCACGGATTTAATTGTAGAGGTAATAGATCACTATTCTCTATAGGATTCTTTAGAAATAGATTTAGTTGGTTAGCTTTTGGTTTTGGATTGCTTCTATTAAATTGTGTTTTATTTATACCATTCCTTAGGGATTTATTCCAAGTTTCAATTTTAAGTACATCGCAAATTGCTGATATTTACTTATTTGCTTTTATGCCAACAGTAATAATCCAATTAACTAAGGTTATAAGAGATAAAAAAGCTGATAATATTCAAGAAATTTCAGTAGAAAATACTACTTCTACTACTAAAGCAGCTTAAAAAGGTGAACATATAATAGTTTGCTTATTCTGTCGCTACGCTCCAAGTCATCACAAACCATTATATGTTCACTATTAACTGAAGGATAAAATTAAAATAAAAATAGCTTGCACTTTTGTGCAAGCTATTATTATTTCAAAGGAATTTCAAATTCAGGCATCCCAGAGACATAGGGCGCAATTTTGTAGTAATCGAAATAAATAACTAACTTATTGTCTCTAATAAAAAACTCCTGATTATCCTCTATTCCATTAAAACCATCCTTACCTGTGAAATAAAAATCTTTATTCTGTTCTATTTTAGTAGATATTATATTGTTTATATAACCATTATAATCAAAGTTCTTCTGAAATAAATCCTGTAGCTTTAACTTTTTAGCGCTTTCAATATCTATGTTATAACTTTTTCTATTTGTTATTCCATGAGCTCCACCATTAAACTGATAATAATCAATATAAAAGCTTAGGATTTTAATATTATTAGTAACTACGTAACTTGATATTAATTCATAAGGTGTTGTTGGTTGAAATTCTTCACTAGCATCTTTATTTTCTTTTATCCATCTATCTGTATAATCAACTATTTCATTATTTATTTCCGCCTGAGCTTTTTCTTTAGACAATCCTATTATTTGAGGAATTTCCCCATTAATTCTTATATAATCCTTAATTTCTTTTATAGATTTATCCACAACAATTGGACTTTCGACATTTTGATTTACCTCTTTTATTAACATATGTTGTGGATAACTTGAATATACATTAATTATAAATATACTAATTATTGAAGTTAACATTCTTTTCATTATAGTTATATCCTACTTTCGAAATATTTAATCTTATAAATATACTTTTAAAATCATCTTCTATTTATATTATCTACATATTGTTAATAATTATTTATATCTTTTCAACATCTTTTTAACATCTTATCCACAGGTACATGTGGACTATGTGGGTAAGTTACATAATTTTACTTTGTTTATTAATATTTATAGTTATTTTTTTATACAACCCTTGTCATATAAAGGTTTTCAGGTTGTGGATAACTTTTCTCAATTAAGTATTAAAATAAAAAAAGCCTTGATAATCAAGACTTTTGCACATCAAAATCTTTAGTTTTCCCGGAATTATTAATTAAATCGTTTATTTCCATAAGTTCTTTTGAGGTCAGGTTTCTCCATTTTCCTATTTCAAGTCTATCTAAAGTAACATTCATTATTCTAATCCTATTTAACTTTATAACTCTATAACCTAAAGTTTCACACATTCTTCTTATCTGCCTATTTAAGCCTTGAGTTAAAATAATCTTAAAAGTATTTCTATTAATTTTTTCAACATAACATTCTTTTGTTACTGTATTTAAAATTTTAACCCCTTTTGACATATCTTTTATAAATCTATTTGTTATATCTTTATCTACTTTTACTATATATTCTTTTTCATGGCTATTTCCAGCTCTTAATATCTTATTTACTATATCTCCATCGTTAGTTAAAAATATAAGCCCTTGAGAATCCTTATCTAACCTCCCTATAGGGAATATTCTTTCTTTATGATTTATAAAGTCTACAATATTTCCTTTTATTTTCTTCTCAGTTGTGCACGTTATTCCAACAGGTTTATTTAATGCAATATAAACTAACTCATTAGTTTTCTTAATAGGTTTTCCGTCAACTTTAACATCAGTCCCTACTTTAACTCTCGTTCCCATCAAAGCTTTTATTCCATTAACTGTAACTCTACCATTCTCAATTAATTTATCTGCTTCTCTTCTTGAGCAAAATCCAGTTTCACTTATATATTTATTAAGTCTTATTTCCACGCCACGGTCATTATGTACAATAACATACTTCTCTTCCTTCATTTTATCACCCTTGTTTATTCTGATACTTTATTTTCATCTCCTGAATTATTAAACTTAACTTGTAATTCCTTTTCTTTTATGAATTCTTCAGTTTCACTTAAAGCTCCATATCCTAAAGGATTGCCTGTTACCTTAACTACTATTCCAGATTGAGGAATCATTTCATTATCATTAGCATAATTAATAATTTTCTTAATAGATTCATCTAATTTTAATCTTTTAATTTTTAAACTATCTATCATATTTTTTCCCTTTTCAGTTTTACTATAAGCATTTACTACTATATCATCTGAATTTATTTCTAAAGTTATTGTAGAAGTAGTTTCTATTATTATAGTTCTATCTATACTATTAAATCTAAATATAGTTATTATTGAAATCAAGGCTACTAAAGAGCATAAAACAGATATTTGAAGTTTATAATTTTTTAATTTTTTAATTTTATCCCTTATAACTTCATCTCCAATTTCATCACTTTTCAAACTTTTCACTCTTAATACTTCACCTTTATATGTTAATATACTAATACTTCTAAAACCTTTATTAATAATAATTCCTTTATGCTCATTTATATCTACATTTTCTTTAATTTCTTCTATTGCTGTAATTTCACTAGCTTCAACTATTTTTATATAATTTTGAAGTTCCTTATATATTGGGTTGGATAGTAAAATTACATAAGCTATTATAAAACACTTCCACTCTTCTAAAAAGCTCCTATTTATAGGAGTTATTTTGGTTATTCTGTTTACAGGTAGCTTCTTTTTCTCTATTAGATAATCAAATATCTCTAGTTCTCCAATTACGAAATATGCTATATTTAAAATTTTATTTCTATTGATATAAGACGGTTCATCGTAATCCAAATCCTTTAGTAAAATTTTATATTCTTCTAGCTCTATTTTAAACTCTTCTAATTCTTCCTTAAATCCTTCTTTGCCATAATTATTTCCCTTAACTAAATTCAAAGGCTGTATTAAAGAAAATTTATATTTATCTTCTTGAAAGTTACTCATCCTTCTCCTCCTTAGTTAACTCTTTAGTATCTATTAATTCTCCTTTTACTATAAGTCTTTCTTCTGCTCCAACTGTACATGTTACTAAAGTTATTGTAGCTTTTTCAGTTTCTTCTAAAACATCAATTCTACTTGGTTCTATAATAAAACTTTCAGTTATCTTATAGGTGTAGGCCTTATTATTTGCTTTTACTATTATATCATCACCAACTTCAGCCTTATAAAGATTTACAAGAGCATCTGAATAACTTGAAACCCTATGACCTGCTACACTAAAGTTTCCAGCTTGTCCTGGCATTGCAGTTCCTTCAAAGTGTCCTAAGTAATATAATAATACTTCATCACTAATTCCTTCTATTATTCCTTGATAAAGCTTAATTCTTGGAATTTCTATTAAAGCTATTGGTGTATATCCCTCTTTAAATTTAAGTCTTTCTTCTTCTGTCATATTTGAAACTTTATCTTCTCCACTAACTAACTCTTCTAATACATTTTGCAATTCCTTTTGCCTTTTAGATGTTTCTATTTTTTTATATGCAATAGAAATTATAATTGATAATCCAGCAATAATTAATATAAAACCTATAATTCTTCTGATTTTATCCTTCAAATTAATCATCCTCCATTAAACATTTATACAATATCTTCATATATTATAACATAAAGAATATGGAGTTTTACTATAATATGTTTGTTTTTTACAATCAATTATCGTATTAGGAGTAAAGTATGAAAAGAAAAATAATTTATGTTGACTTTGTTTTTAAAAAGAAAAAAATTTCATCTAAAATCTCTTACATTTTTTATAAAATCAAAATTAAATTAAGTATTATTTTCAATAAATATTTCTGTAAAAATAAAAAATCAAAAGAAACTAAAATATATCCTTTTAAAAAGGTATTATAATAAATAATTTTTATATTTTTATGGTAAAATAATTCTTATAATAAACTTAGGAGGTTTTATCATTGAGAATAGGACTTGGATATGATGTACATCAATTAGTTGAGAAAAGAGATTTAATTATAGGTGGAGTTAATATTCCTTATGAAAAGGGACTTCTTGGTCACTCTGACGCTGATGTTTTATTGCATGCTATATCTGATTCAATTTTAGGTGCTGCTGCGTTTGGTGACATTGGCAAACACTTTCCTGATAATGATGAAAGATATAAAGGAATTTCTAGCCTTACCCTTTTAAAAGAAGTTGGTTTACTAGTTAAAAATAAAGGTTATGAAATAATAAATATAGACGCTACTATTATTGCTCAAAATCCTAAAATGCTACCTCATATACAAAATATGAGGGAGAATATATCAAGAGTTTTAAACATTGATATAGATCAAATAAATGTAAAAGCTACCACAGAAGAAGGTCTTGGTTTTACAGGAGAATGTTTGGGTATATCCTCTCAAAGCATTTGTTTATTAAATTAAAATTATAATTTATGAATACTTATTCTTTTTATGTTAATAATTTAAATAAGATTTAATATATAATTTTAATAGAAGTCCAAAATCTTACTCCTTATTAATTAGTCACAATTAAATAAATAATAGACCAGTATTCTAGCCTATTATTTATTTTCATGTGACTTATAAAAAGTGCTGTAACAAAATTTGTTACAGCACTTTTTATAATATTAAATTATTTCTGTAAGAGACTTTAATAAAATCTCTTTAAACTTTTCACCATATTCTCTATCCTGTTCAGCATTTGCACAGATTAATTTCCAATCTTCTATAGTTAAGCCCGATTCTATTTCTTTTTCATTCCTTCTTGTTATATAATTGGATTTTAAAACAAAATCTCCAAGTTCTTCTGATGAATTAAATATCTTTAAATATAAAAATTTTCTATTATCTCCAATCCAAGTTCTATTAAAATCTCTTGCAAAATTTAAAAGACTTTTAATAATTTTATCTCTAGGTAAATTCCAACAAGCCTTTACCATATTAAGATGTCTTTTCATGTTATCTACTTCTTCTTTAGTTATATTTCCATTTTTTTCTCCATCAGAAATTATTCTCTCTACTGGAACATTAGGTACACTAACTATTATTCTGTCTTTTCCATATATCCATTTATAAAAAGCTTCCTGTAAAAATGAATATTGTATATATCCTAATAGAGCTCTTTCATCTGGAACATAGGTCCAACTGTTATTAATGCCATTGTTTTTACAAAATACTAAACTGTGTATATATATTGTATTCTTATTAGGCAAAGTATCCATAAACATCTGGCTTCTTATTGTTTTGTTTTCATTAATCAATTCTTCCCAGTAATCAAATGAATCATAATTATGTGTCACTGTATCACCTTTCTTTCAGTTCCGTAATATAATATAATATACTTTTTTATATCATATAGTATATTATACCCCTTATATAATTAATTTAAAATAATTAAATGTGTACAAATTGTTAAATAATTAAATATATAATTAAATATATAATAAAATTTTATAATCCTTAACTCTATTTTAATTTATAATACTTTTCTCTTGTAATATTATTAAAGATATGTAAAGGAGGCATGACTTTGTACCACTGTGAAATTTGTGGAGCGAAAGCTGACATTCATCATATAGTTCATAAACATGAAGGTGGCTACGATATTAAATTAAATTATAAGTATCTTTGTAACTATCACCATAGAGGAAAATTTGGTCCTCACCGTTGCATAGAAACCGATATATTATATAAATTAGAACTACAGGGAAAGCTTCTTAGTCTTATGACTAAAGATTTCTACACAACTAAAGAACTGTATTTAATACTTGAAATATCAATTTCTTCTTTAAAAAAGCTTATTAAAAATATTAAAATTTATAAAGAAGGATATTTAAAAAAAGATATTATACAGACTTTAATGGGTGGTACTCTTTATTCAAAATCTACTCTTAAAGAACTTGAATTAGAACAACTTTTAGATAGTATTAATATTATCTAAATTTGACCTTTATATACTATATATTATGATAAATTGGGATTTTTATATATATAATAACTTATACACAATATGAATTATTATAATTTCCTAAAGAATAAATAGAAAGAGCCTTTTTATAAATTTTCTTATAAAAAAGCTCTTTTTTATATCTTTAAATTCAAAAAATTCATTTAAAATAATAATTAATATTTTTAATTAGCTATTACTAAAAAAATAAAAAGACTACAACAATAATCTGTTTTAGTCTTAATTGGTGCAGATGAAGGGAGTCGAACCCCCACGCCAAAGGCGCTAGATCCTAAGTCTAGTGCGTCTGCCAATTCCGCCACATCTGCATATCTTCCTTTTTTATTATATACAGTTTTTATTATTTTATCAATATCTTTTTATTATTTTATCAATATTTTTTTATTATATTCTTAATTTTTTTGCCATACTTTAAAAAGTATTTAATTAAATATTTCTTATCAAGCTTTTCTTATCAAGTTTTTTTATTAAGATATTGTTAATAAAAGCTTAAAGTCTTATGTTATAGTATCTTAAACAATATTTAAATCATTTATTGACATAAATACGTTAAATAACATATAATGATTTTAATATTAATATAAAACGTTGAAGAGAAGAGTAAATTATCTTTTATTTAAAGAGAGAGATATGTTTGGTGAAATTATCTTATTTAAATGTAGTTGAAAACCAACTCTGAGTGACTCTAATAAAGTCCGTTATTATCACGTTACGATATTTCTTAAGCGGCTTATTTTATAAGCAATTAAGGGTGGAACCGCGGGAAATTTCTAGGAATTTTAACCTCTCGTCCCTTTCTATTAATTTAGATTGGGATGGGAGCTTTTTATTTTATAGTAAATTATAATAAATTAATCTTGTGGATAAGTTATTATAATTTCATCCTTCAGTTTTCAAGTGGACACATATAAGTTTGTGTTGACTTGGAGCGAAGCGACGGAATAAACAAGCTTATATGTGTCCACTTTTTTATTTTCATATTAAATTATGACTTATTTTGAAGGGAGAAATTAAAATGATTAAGATTACTTTAAAAGATGGATCTGTAAAAGAATTTGAATCTAATGCTTCAGTTTTAGATATAGCTAAATCATTAAGCGAAGGCTTGGCTAGAAATGCTTGTTCAGGAATTGTAAATGGAAAGGTTGTTGACTTACGCCATATTGTTTCAGAAGATAGTACAGTTGCTATTTGTACTTTTAATGATCAAGAAGGAAAAGATGCATTAAGACACACTGTATCTCATGTCTTAGCTTATGCTGTTAAGAGATTATTCCCACCAGCTAAATTAGCTATAGGACCTTCAATAACTGACGGTTTCTATTATGATTTTGATGTAGAAACTGCTTTTACAGCAACTGATTTAGAAAAATTAGAAGATGAAATGAGAGCTATAATTAAGGAAAATCCTTCAATAGAAAGATTTGAATTAGATAGAGCTGAAGCTATAAAACTTATGGAAGATGCTAATGAACCTTATAAGGTTGAATTAATAAATGATCTTCCTGAAGATGAAATTATTTCATTTTATAAAATTGGTGACTTTGTAGATTTATGTGCTGGTCCTCATATAATGTCACTTAAGCCAGTTAAGGCTATTAAACTTATAAGAAGTGCTGGTGCCTACTGGAAAGGTAGCGAAAAGAACAAGATGCTTTCAAGAGTTTATGGAACTGCATTCTTAAAAAAAGCAGATTTAGATTCTCATTTAGAAGCTGTTGAAGATGCTAAAAAGAGAGATCATAATAAATTAGGTAGAGAACTTAAAATCTTTACAACTGATGAAAGTATTGGTCAAGGCTTACCTCTTCTTATGCCTAAAGGTGCTAAAATGCTTCAAATTTTACAAAGATGGGTTGAAGATGAAGAAGAAAAGAGAGGTTATTTCTTAACTAAAACTCCTTCAATTTCCAAAAGTGACTTATTTAAAACTTCAGGGCACTGGGATCACTATAAGGATGGAATGTTTATTTTAGGTGATGAAGAAAAGGATGAAGAAGTTATGGCTTTAAGACCAATGACTTGCCCATTCCAATATAAAATATATACTTCAGAGCAACACAGCTATAGAGATTTACCTATAAGATATTCTGAAACTTCAAGCTTATTTAGAAATGAATCTTCTGGTGAGATGCATGGACTTATAAGAATTAGACAATTCACCTTATCAGATGGTCATATAGTTTGTAGACCAGACCAAGTTGAAGAAGAATTCAAAGCTTGTATTGAGCTTATAAATCATATTATGGCTACTTTAGGAATTGATGAAGATATATCTTTTAGATTCTCTAAATGGGATCCAAAGAATACAGAAAAATATATAAACAATCCAGAAGCTTGGGAAGAAACTCAAGTATTAATGAAAGGTATCTTAGATCATCTTGCAATTGACTATGTTGAAGCTGAAGGAGAAGCTGCTTTCTATGGTCCAAAACTTGATATTCAATTTAAAAATGTTCATGGTAAAGAAGATACAATTATAACTATACAAATTGACTTTGCTTTAGCTGAAAGATTTGATATGAGCTATACTGATAAAGACGGTAGCAAGAAGCGTCCTTACATTGTTCATAGATCGTCAATTGGATGTTATGAAAGAACTTTAGCTATGCTTATTGAAAAATATGCTGGTTCATTCCCAACATGGCTTTCACCAACTCAAGCAATAGTTCTTCCAATATCAGATAAATTCAATGACTATGCAGATGAAATAGTTAAAGATTATAAAAATGCTGGTATAAGAATAACTGCTGATTATAGATCTGAAAAAATAGGCTACAAAATAAGAGAAGCTAGACTTGAAAGAATTCCTTATATCCTAGTTGTTGGAGAAAAGGAAGCTTTAAGCCACCAAGCTTCAGTTAGAACTAGAAAAAATGGTGAAGAAGGTCCAGTTGATGTAACTGAACTTAAGAACAGAATAGTTCTTGATAATGCCAATAAAGATAAATAGGACTATATATAATTTAAGAAGGTAAAAATTAAGGCTCTATGAGTAGATAGCTACTGGCTATAAGCTCATTTCCGCCTTAAACTTTTACCTTTTTTCTTATATCGCTAATTGGTTAGATGATATTTTTTGATTTTAAAGAACCTTATCACTCTTATTAATTTGTATCTGTAATCTCTTTTATTGTTTTTCCATCTATAGAATAAACTCCACCTACGCTATCGTTATTTGGGAAGGAATATCCCCCTATTATTTTTTCTTCATTAATCATTAGGTATAGTAATGTTTCTTCACATATTTCTTGTAAGGGATGATTTTTTACTATATATTTTTTTGTAATTATTTCTTTACCAAAATAGTCTTCCGGTTTTATTTCTTGAAGGCTCCATATTTGTTGATATGGAATATTTTCAGTTCCTGATTTTAACATATCTTTATCAAGGGTATATTTATCTAACTCCCCCTCATAAGAAACTACTTTATAACCTAGTTCCTTTATGTAGGTTTCTTCAATTGTTTCAACTTTGGAATTATTACAGCCAGTAAGTAATAATAAAAAGCTAGCTAAAATAATAAATACTTTTTCCATATGACCACTCTCCCCTAAGTTAGATATCTATACTTTCTTTATGTTCATCTATTGATTTTATTACCTTACAAGGATTACCTACAGCTATCATATTTTTAGGAATATCCTTTGTCACTACACTTCCTGCTCCTATTACTGCATTTTCTCCTATAGTTACACCTGATAAAATAGTGCTTCCTCCACCAATCCATACTCCATCTTCAATGACTATTGGTTTAGTGTATTCCATACAAGACCTTCTTTGCTTTGGTTCAATTATATGATTTGCAGTAAATAGGTTAACATTAGGCCCAATTAAAACATTATTTCCTATAGTAACTTTTCCACAGTCTAACACTGTTAAGTTATAGTTTGAATAAGAATAATCCCCAAAACTTATATTATAACCATAAGCACATCTAAAGGGTTGTTCTATTTTCGCATTTTCACCTAAATGCCCTAAAAGATCTTTTAATATTTCAGTTCTCTTTTCAAATTCTCTAGGATTTAGATTGTTATATTTATAAAATGCTTCTTTAGC
>JARIDB010000069.1 GCA_029257045.1 Clostridium sp. | reverse complement strand
TAAATGAATATAAACATAAGGATAAGGATAACAATGCTGTTTTTATTAATATAATTGCATTTGGTAAGCAAGCGGAAGTACTTAATAAATATGTGACAAAAGGAAGCAAATTAGCTATAGAAGGAAGGATAAACACTGATAGGTATCTTGATAGTAAGGGTGAAAAGAAATATAGTTTCATAGTTACTTTAGAGGAGTTTTATTTCCTAGATAGTAAAAAGGAACATATAAGTTAGAGTATATCTATACTTTTGATTAGTTTTTTTGCCTTATGTAAGCAATCTTAGCAAGCTCAGGGTAGCCCCTGAGCTAGGGCCCCCCGGGGGTTGTGAACAAACTGTGAACGAAACATTTTCATTAAAGGTTTATTTAACGAGATTATATTTAGAAAAGGTATATACAGAGCAGATGATTAATAAGTCATCTGTTTTTGTAGTTTGAAAGATAATTTGGCTATAATATAATAAAAAAAGTCAAGTAAAAATTAAAAAAACTTGACAATTAAGTTTCAAAATTATATAATTAAATTAAAAAGAAGGTGAAATAATGAATTATCAATTAGAAGTAAAAAATGTTCTAAATGAATATGCTATAAATGAATTAATTATTGCAAATAAGGTTTTAATAGAAAAATTATCATATATACCAGAATACTCTTTTTATAAAAGTCTTGAAAGATTTACTAAAAATGGGGAATTGGAAAAAATTTCAAAGGGAATATATTGCAAGCCTAAAAAAACAAGGTTTGGTAAAATAGTTGCTAGTGAAGAAGAGATAATAAATTTTTATGTTGGAAAAGAAAAATCTAAAGGTATTATTGTAGGATACAAATTATATAATAAGTACGGAATCACTACACAAATATCTAAAAATATTCAAATATATTCTAATGAGTTAGATGGTCAAAGTAAAAATATAAAAAATGTTGAAATTAATAAAATAGATATATCCATTAATCCTAAAGTGCAAAGTATTATTGAGCAATTAGAAATATTACAAAATTATAATAAAATAGAAGACATAAATAAAGCCAAATTTATTGATTTTGTAAAAAATATTCCACTTAATTATTCAGATGAGGATGCAATAGTAGTTTTAAAAAATATTAAATATAAAAAAAGAACAATTGCACTTTTAGAAAGTATTTTAAATTATAATAATGTAAAAAATTCATTGTTTCAATTTTTAAATAGGACATCGGATTATAAAATACCAACTATGGAGGAATTCTATGAATTTGCATAAAAGTACTGAAGAGTTTAATGAATTATGTGTACCAACAAGTGAGTATATAGGAATTCCAAATGAAGCTGTTAAGAGAGATTATTACATTGTAATGATTTTAAAGAATCTCCAAGATAGTATTTATTGTGAAGAATGTGTCTTTAAAGGTGGTACATCATTAAGTAAATGTTATCCAAATTCTATAAATAGATTTTCAGAAGATATTGATTTAACATTTATACCAAGAGAAGAACTATCTAAAAAACAATATAATAAAATTTTGAAAAAGATAGAAGAAGCAATAATAGGTGAAGCTAATAGCGAAAAGATACTTGAAGAAAGAAATGATAGGAATAAAAGTTCATTTGTTTGGTTTGAAGATATTAATTCAAGTGATAGCAGGCTTAAGTTAGAAATAGGCTCTAGTGTTAGACCAGATCCTTATAAAAAAAGAAAAGTGAAAACCTATATACAAGAATATTTAGAAAACATAAATATGTTTGATGAAATAAGAGAATTTGGGTTAAAAGAAGTAAATGTTAATGTACTATGTATAGAAAGAACCTTTATTGATAAAATTTTTTCTGTTAAGAGACATGCATTAAGTGGAACCTTAATTAAAAAAGTAAGACATATATATGACGTAAATAAGTTATATAAGATGAAAGAAATTCAGGATTTTATTAAAGATAAAGAATCTCTTAGAGATTTAATAATAAAAACAAAGGAAACAGATTCTTATTATTTAGAAAAAAGAAATATAGAATCAAGTTATAATCCACTAGATAAATATGATTTTAATTCATGGAATAATTACTTTGATGAAAATATTGGGAAAAGATATGAAACTCTACATAAAGACTTATTGTATAGTGATGAGAAACAAGAATTTAACGAAGCTATTGAAACTTTTGAAGCTGTTAGTAATTTGTTGAATGAAATAGGAGAATAGAAGTTGTTAGCAAGTGTTTCTAGTAGCAATTAGTAGCAAACTCAGGGCAAGCCCTTCGTAAGGTCCCCCGGGGGTTATGAACAAACTGTGAACAAGATTTTTCATTAAAGGTTTATTTAGCAAATTTCGCATATATGAAAATGGCGATAGTTTTTAGTAACTATCGCCATTTTAGTTTAATAAAAAATAATAATAGGATATAATAATTATAAGAATTAATATTTATATGAAAAAATAAGGGGATTGATTAGGAGGTGTAGATAATGGAGCGACAATATTATGAAAAATTTTTGAAAGTATTAAAGGAGACAAAAGGGCTTCATAATTCTTTAAATGAAATTTTAAAATACGATTTTATATACCATTCAAATAAGATAGAAGGAAGTACATTTACAACAGAAGCACTACAACTTTTATTTGAAAAGAATATAGTAATGGGAATTCATACTTTAAATGATGTTCAAGAAACTGTTAATTCCTTTTATACCTTTGATATGGTATTAGATAAAATAGATGAAAAGATTACTTTAGAAATGATAAAAGAATGGCATGCTAGTTTAATGTATAGAACTAGATTATATGATATGGGATTAGCTGGAGTATTTAAAAAATATCAAAATAGAATACTTGGTGCTAAATTTGATACAGCAAATCCATGGGAAGTAGAGGATAAATTAAATGAACTTATAAAAAGCTTTTATAGTTTAAAGGAAGTCACAATTTATGATATAGCAAGATTCCATTTTGAATTTGAATGCATACATCCTTTTCAAGATGGTAACGGAAGGATAGGGAGATTTATATATTTAAAGCAATTATTAGATAATAGATTAGAATTAAAATATATGAACGGTGACTCTGCAGATGAATATAAAAAAGCTTTAGGAGAATCAACTTCTGATGATATAAAACAGTTAGTTGATTATATAGAAAAGCAAAAGAATTTTATTAAGGCAAATAAAAAGATGTTTTAGCAAGTTCAAGGTAGTCCCTAAGCAAAGCTGCCTTTTGGGAACTTGTTAAATTTAAAGATCCAACACATCAAATTAGTTTACATACAGCTAGAGCATTAAGTTGTTTAAAGTTTGAAGGGAGTTATGAGATTAATAAGAGATGTATCCAATGGCTATTTAATAAAGACGATGATAGAAGTATATAATTCTTGGATTGTTGATTTAATAGAGGATTATAATATAGCTTTTTACTATATGTCACCACAATACGTTTCAGTTTGTTATAAAGAAGAAAAGGTATTAGATTAGCTAAGTTAAGCTATTAAGCCACCTAGTAAGATTCTCTGAGGGGTGTACAAGGTGCGAATAAGATAATAAAGCATACAAAATTGATAGATTTTGTATGCTTTTTATTTTGTTTTAAATATACTGAATAAGATTGTATGTTCGTGTTAATAATTAAGATAAATTAACTTATGGAGGTAATGTTTTATGAATAAAGTAACTTTAATTGGTAATGTGGTAAAGGAATTAGAATTAAAAACATACGATGGATCAGAAGGGAAAGGAATCTACACTAAGTTTACATTAGCTATAAATGAATATAAACATAAGGATAAGGATAACAATGCTGTTTTTATTAATA